>JAUVIT010000157.1 GCA_030592605.1 Bacteroidota bacterium | reverse complement strand
CTTTCACATCCACCTCCATGTCAAGGCCACCGTGTCGCCCTATCTGATCGAGCATATGGTCAAAAAATCCAAGTCCGGTCGAGACCTGTGTATGTCCCTCTCCATCCAAAGAAAGCCTGACGGTAATCTCGGTTTCGTTGGTGGACCGTAAAACAGTTGCACTTCTCTGTTGGCTCCGGATATATCGATACACCTGGTCCCAGTCGCTGCATATCACTTCTGCATTAGAGGCAATTTCGTCTGCCTCTGCTTCACTGGCAACTGCTTCATTCCCTATAAGAATCCCCTTAGCACCCAGGTTCCGGGCCAATTCCATATCTGTGGTACGATCGCCTATCACAAATGAGTTCTCCAGGTCGTAGCGACCTTCCAGATAGTTTGTGAGCATTCCGGTTCGGGGTTTCCTGTTGGGAGAGTTCTCCTCGGGCATTGACGGGTCCATATGTACCGCATCAAATTCCACCCCCTCATTCCTGAAAGCTTCCAGAAACTTATCATGGGGAGCCCTGAAATCAGCCTCAGGAAAGGCATCTGTGCCCATTCCATCCTGATTGCTGACCACCACCAGCTCATAGTCTGTAAAGTGCCTCAGCTTGTGGAGATTCCTGAAAACTCCGGGCATATACTCCAGTTTCTCAAGCGAATCCACCTGGTAATCCACCGGAGGCTCCTTGATCAGGGTTCCATCCCTGTCAATGAATAGTACTTTCTTCATGGCTGAAATATTTTAAGGGCACTTAACAAGTCCCGGTTTTCCTCTCCTGTCCCAACGGTAATACGCAGGCACCCTTCACAAAGCGGAACCGACGAGCGATCACGAATAATGATGCCCTTATTCATTAAAAATTCATACACGGCTGAAGGATCATCCACCTTTATCAATAGAAAATTGGCATCGGATGCATAGACTCTCCTCACATAAGGAAGCGATTCCAGCTCTGTGGCCATTTTGCTTCGCTGCTCAAGGATTTCTTTGATCCATTTGTCCTTTTGTTCTATATCATCCAGGCCCCTGAGTGCCGCTTCAATGGTCAGGCCAGAGATGTTGTAGGGATACTTCACCCTGGAAATGTATGCAAGCAGTTCCGGATGTGCAAAGAGCATACCCAGGCGGATTCCGGCAAGTCCCCAGGCCTTGGAGAGGGTTTGCAAGATCACCAGGTTCTTCTTTTCCTGCAGCATAGAAAGAAGTCCCGGGCCCTTACTAAAATCGATATAGGCCTCATCCACCACTACCATGCAATTAACCCCGTCGATAATTTTCACCATAGCTTCACGCTCCAGGGAGTTGGAAGTGGGATTGTTTGGAGAACATAGAAATATCAAGCTGGTATCTTCGTCCACAGCGGCCAGAACAGCATCAGGATCCAGGCTGAAATCACTTTTTAAAAGAACGCTTCTTCGCTCCACATTATTCATCTCCGCACAGACAGCATACATGCCATAGCTGGGATCGACGGTAATAACATGATCCCTTCCCGGCTCACACAATACCCTGAATAACAAATCGATACCCTCGTCACTTCCATTTCCAAGAAAAACATAAGCCTCGGGCAATCCCTTGAGCTTAGCGATCCGCTGTTTCAGCAGGGTCTGTTGCGGATCGGGATACCTGTTAAGGGGATCATTAAAGGGATTCTCATTGGCATCCAGAAACACCGAGGCAGATCCCGAATATTCATCTCTTGCCGATGAATAAGGCTTCATCTCCAGGATATTTTTCCTGACCAAAGAGGATATGTTTGTAGACTCAGTCATTTTCAGTACTTCGTAATCGGATGGAGACCGCATTGCTGTGTGCTTGCAGCTCTTCTGCTTCAGCCATAGTCATAATGGCATCTCCAATATTCACCAATCCATACCTGCTGATCTCCTGGAAAGTGATCTTTTTATAAAAACTATCCATATTGATCCCACTATAAGAGTGGGCCCATCCATTGGTGGGCAGGGTGTGATTGGTCCCAGATGCATAATCCCCCGCACTCTCAGGAGTATAGTCACCCAGAAAAACCGATCCTGCATTAAGCACCTGTTCGGCCAAGTCTGCGTAATTCGCAGTAACAATAATAAGATGTTCCGGTGCATAGGCGTTGACCATCTCCATGATCTCCTGCTGACCACCTAGAAGAATCATCTTGCTGTTATCCAGAGCTTTTGAAGCAATTTCCTTTCGCGGAAGCTCTTTCAGCTGCTTTTCAAGTTCAATTTTGACGCGATCGATCATAGCATCGGAATCGGTAAGCAGTAATACCTGGCTATCAGGACCATGCTCTGCCTGGGAAAGAAGGTCGGAGGCGATAAAAGCAGGATTGGCGTTACTATCAGCCACCACAGCCAGTTCAGATGGACCAGCAGGCATATCTATGGCCACTGTTTCACGGCTCACAAGCTGTTTGGCCATGGTCACATACTGGTTACCCGGTCCGAAAATTTTATTAACGGCTGGAATGCTCTCCGTTCCATGCGCCATAGCAGCAATGGCCTGAACGCCTCCTACCCGAAACACCCTGTCTATACCCAGTAAGTTGGCTATATAGAGGATGGAGGAACTCACCTGTCCACTGCTGTCGGGGGGTGAGCAGAGTATCACATCCTTGCATCCTGCGATTTTCGCCGGAATCCCCAGCATCAGCACAGTGGAGAGCAGTGGTGCAGATCCCCCTGGTATGTATAGTCCCACGCTACTCATTGGAACCGGTTTCTGCCAGCAACGCACACCAGCTGTCGTAACAATGGTTTCGTAGGTGTGCATCTGCTTTTTGTGGAAGGTCTGGATGTTCCAGTGGGCCTCCTCAATGGCCCTCCTTAACTCCTTACTCACATTGCCTTTGGCAGCCTGAATCTCTTCGGCCGTAACTTCAAGATTTGCTGCATCATAGTGATCAAATTCCCTGGTGTATTTGCTTACTGCAGCATCTCCATTCAGCGCCACATCATCAATAATTTTTTGTACCTGCTCTTCCAGGGTAGAGTGATTTAAGCGGGGTCGTTCAAGCAGCCCGGACCAGGTACTCTTTTCAGGATTACGAATTATATTCATGCACTTTGTATTCAGATTAGACAATCATTTTTTCAATAGGTATTACAAGTATTCCCTGTGCACCAAGCTCCCTGAGGCGGTCAATGACACTCCAAAACTCTTTCTCGCTAAGTACCGAGTGAACTGAACTCCACCCCGACTCAGCCAGGGGCATTACCGTAGGACTTTTCATACCAGGAATGGTATTGATAATCTCCTGCAAATTCTCATTTGGTGCATTAAGCAGGATGTATTTATTATTGGATGCAGCCATTACACTACGAATCCTGAAGATCAGGTCATACAGTATGGCCTGAATATCTGCATCAAGATTTTGATTGGCAATCACCACCGCCTCCGATCTCATGATCACTTCTACCTCTTTCAGTCCATTGCTAATAAGAGTGCTTCCCGAACTTACAATATCAAAAATGGCATCGGCCATTCCGATGGAGGGAGCCAGCTCAACGGAGCCGCTCAAAATATGAATATCTGCTTTGACCCCATGCTCCTGCAAATATTTCTCCAGGATTACCGGATAAGAGGTGGCAATCCGCTTGCCATTCAGATCCTCCAGGCTTTCATAGCTCTCCGATTTGGGAACTGCAATGGAGAGCCTGCAGCGGGAATAAGCTAATCTTTCCACCAGGTCCACCTTACACTCCTTCTCGGCATATTCATTCTCACCTACAATCCCGATATGAGCAACTCCATCCTCCACATATTGCGGTATATCATCATCCCTGAGATAAATCACTTCCAGGGGAAAGGTCTGAGCCACGGACCTTAACTTGCGGGAACCGTTGTTTAAGGAGATCCCCGCCTCTTTCAGAAGCAACAGTGATTTCTCACTGAGTCGACCCGATTTTTGTATGGCAATTCTCAATTTTTCCATTCTGTTTTTTTTTACAAAAAAAGGTCTGCAGTATCTGCAAACCTCTCAACTTATATTTTCGGATTACAATGTACTACACAGGGTTCTAACCAATCACGTGATGATGGTAATGATGAACGCTATGCTGCCTGTAAAACCTCATTGTCTTGAAATGTTATGCAATATTAACTAATAATATGTAAATCTCAAACGGTTTATAGGAATAATTTAATATTAAACTGTTCGAATAACTATCGAATCGATAGCGCACTTAGATATCCTTAAGCAGGATGTTAGAGGGAGACTCCCTGATGGAGTGCAGAATATGCTCATGAAGCCTTGTTATCTTGTTTAATTCATCAGATTCAGTCACAATCATATGATCGCCTCCTACCATCTCCATCTGCTTGTAGATGTACTCGACGGTGATCTTATTGATATCCACCGCCGGCTGATAGGAACGATCCTTGGGGTTATTGGCCGCCAGCTCGGATAGGATTCCTGCCTGCACCAGCTCAAATACCAGCTCATTTACCAGACGAAGGGGCATCCCCAGTTCATGGCTAAGCGCTTCCGTATTCCAGGGCTCAGTTCCATCTTCAAAGTTCCTGATAATCTGATAAGAGATCAGCAGGGTTAGGATTCGTTTGTTGTTCTGACTCAGCTTAAGTGCGTTCTCTTCAAATTCGTAATTCTCAATATTCTGGTAGGCGAAGGAGAGTTCGGCCCCTATCAGCACGATGAGCCAGGTAATCTGCAACCACATTAAAAACAGGGGGATAAAAGCAATGGTCCCATAGAGAGTACCCCAGCGCATCACACCAATCTGCAAACCCTGATAAAGGGACGAAAAGAGTATGGCCACGGTACCCGCAAAAATACCTGCAATCAAGGCATTTCGGAACTTTACCTTTGTATTGGGCATCACGATATACACAATGGTGAAAAGCAGCCACATGGAGAGATAGGGTACTGCCTTCATCAGGCTTACAACCAGGGGTTTGAGATACTCCAATTCTTCAGCAGTGGATTGCATCTTTACCAGGAAACTACCCGTAAGTCCTATGGCAAAGGGAGTCAGGATCATAATGGCCAGGTAGTCGGAAAACTTTCTTAACATGCTGCGCGGCTTGTGGATGTGCCAGATGTCATTAAAGGCGGCTTCAATATTGTTCAGTACCTGGATCACCGACCAGAAAAGGATCACACCACCAATACCGGCAATCACTCCCTCCTTGGTTTCGGATAGCAGACTGTCCACCATACCGGTCACCCACTTCATCACCTCCTCTTGGTCCTGCATATTGTTGTTGATAAAACGATGCAGCATATCCTCGAAGCCAAAGTTTCTTGCAATGGCAAAAGCAATGGCAAAAATAGGTACAATGGAGAGCATGGTAAAATAGGTCAGTCCAGCGGCTCGTACAGCTGCCCTGTCTTCAAAAAAACCCTTGAAAGCCAGAATGTAGATCCTCAACTGCCTGATCAGAAAGATGCGGCGGCGTGATTTAG
>JAUVIT010000275.1 GCA_030592605.1 Bacteroidota bacterium | reverse complement strand
TTGATTACTGCCCCCAGGAACATAAAATTATTATTGAACACCACACTACCACCTACTTTCAGATGTGTATGGAGCAGGGAAAGTCCATAGCAGTAGTAGAAGGGCAGAACGATCTCAATCACATCATCGGCGGTGAGCTTCAGATATTCGATAATCGAATCGGTATTGGCAATAATGTTCCGGTGCGTGATCATCACTCCCTTGGGTTCGCCCGTTGAGCCAGAAGTAAAAATAATCTCTGCCAGCCGGTCCTCATCGAAGGTCTCCTCGCTAAAGAGGTTCATCGTCAGATCGTTGTTTCCCTTTCCCACTTCCGGAAGCGCATCATATACCATATCAAGCATAGACCACCTGGGATCAGCACTCAAGGAGGGTGCCACAAAGGCTATCTTCGACTTGCAGAGGTCCACAATAAAGCGAAGGTTGTTCTCTTCAATGGAAGGATTCAGCGGAACACAAACATTCCCCGACTTCATAATAGCCAGGTAGGTCACCAGGAAAAACCGGGAATTGGGAGCCACCAGCAGAATATTATTCTCTTGTCCATAGGTTTCCCTGATAAACCGCGCCAGCCTGAGTGAATCGCAATACAATTCAGAATAGGTCATTTCCTCCTTGTTACCAAGCAGGAAACTCTTATAAAGAAATCCCGATTCCCCCAGCAGATAGTCGTATACGTTCATGTCACTTGCAGTTACTAAATAAATATATAGTCATTGATCGGCGGCGTCCTCAGGTATTCGGTTGTCTCAGTTCTACGCTCAAAATTCCTGTAGTTGCGTTCAATCTCCTCCGGGGTCATACCCATTACCGGGCCTACCTCTTCAGGATCGTAGTCGTTCTCATAGGCATACCATAAGAGGTCCATAATATCATGTGGAAACTCGTAGAAAAACTCCTCCTGGGTCTGCTCCGCGCTGTAGGTATCTGTGGTGGGTGTCCGGTCGATTATCCCCTTGGGAACTCCCAGATATTCAGCTATCTGGTATACCTGGGTCTTATAGAGCCGTCCAATGGGGAAAAGATCACCTCCGCCATCACCAAACTTCACAAAGAAACCCTGGTCCACCTCGTGCTTATTGGGAGTGCCTATCACAGCATAGTGCAACTGCTCTCCATGATAATAGACCAAAGACATCCGGGAGCGCTGTTTAAAATTGGATGCAGCAATAATGGTTCTCATCTGAAGGGATGGCAAACGCTTCACAGTTTCTGAGCCATCCGGATTAACAACGGTCAGGTGGAACAGCGGTGGCAGTTTGGATCCTTTTCCTTCGTGCTTGATCCCTATCTTCATCTTATGTGTAGCCGGATCATACTCAGGCACTATGTCTTTGACAGCCTGGTCGCGTCGCGAATAACACCCAAATCCATCCAGTGCACCGGTAATCACTTCCTTGATCACCTTCACACCAAACTTATTGGCCAGCTCCCTGGCCAGCTCTTCACTATCAGGACTGGAGTCCTTTTCGGGCATCATTACACCCAGCATCTTTTCCGGGCCAATTGCCCTGGCTGTTAGCGCCATACATACCGACGAATCAATTCCTCCACTGAGTCCAATCACAGCACCATACCTTTTGTGACGGGTGCTAATATCCTCCCGAATCCGGGTACATAGTTTATCAATCAGTGTTTCCATATCCTGGATTTTCAGGATATCGCGACTAAATTTGGGTTTACTCATTATATTAACTTTTTAAAGATTTATCATAGGTGACGGGACATTTAACCCGCATCTCAGTTTCACGGTATGGCTTGTTCCCCGAAACAAACATATCCATCAGGATCTGTGTGGAGAGGATACCGGCCACCGCCATATTCTCATTTTCAGTTACAGTTTTTCCCTCCTGCATCTTTCCAAGTAGTTTCTCTACAGACCCGGTATTAAAGATGCCGAACTTATTGAGCATCTCCGGCGATAAAACCTCCCGGAGGTATTCAGGAGCCTTTGCTGAGGTTAAGCTTGATGCCACGGGAGCACGGTAGGCCTGCTTGGGACGGTGTACCACCTGGTCGGGCAGCTTGCCATCCATCAGCTTTTTCATCAGGAACTTCTCATTCAGTCCCCTGATCTTATGGTTCCATGGCAGTTTGGTGCAAAACTCGATCACCCTGTGATCAAGGAAGGGGTAGCGTCCCTCCACCGAATGAGCCATGCCCATCCGGTCGCCCTGAGATGAAAGCAGGTAGCCCGACATAAACTGGGTCGATTCGAGCCACTGCGCCCTGCTGAGCAAATCAAGCTTACCAAAGTCCTCCGGAAGCGTGGAAATAAATGTTTTTACCGGATCGGCTGCACCATTCAGGAAATCTTTCCGGATATGCTCCTTAATGTGCAAGGAATTGTTCCAGCGAATCAGGTGGGAGTAAACGGGCGAATCGGTCTCCTGCAGGCTGTAGCCGAAAAACATCTTCAGCAGCGCGTTGTTCCTGCCCTGGAATTGTGCCAGGTAAGGATATAGTTTTTGCAAGAGAAGCGGACGGATTTTCGAAGAAGGTTCCCTCGACCAGAACTCCCTGATAATGGCCTCCTTAAAAATATTATATCCTCCCAGAAACTCATCTGCCCCCTCACCGGTAATTACCACTTTGATCCCATTGTCATTGACAAGTCCCGATAAAAGGAACATGGGAACAGCACCCGTACGAAGTATGGGGATCTCCGTATGCCACAGAACCTGGGCAAAATTGTCAGCAACATCGCTGTCTTTGCAGATGATGGAACGGTGGGTGGTCTCCAGCTGATCGGCAACGCTTTTCTGGAAAGCGGTCTCATCAAATTCCCTGGACTCAAAACCGAGCGAGAAAGTGTTCAATACACCGGGCTCGATCTGCTTGATCAGCCAGGTGGTGGCGCTGGAATCTATGCCGCCACTCAGGTATGCAGCCACCGGCACATCCGCCCTGAGCCTGAGCCTTACCGAATCGGCAATGATGGCCTCAAACTCCTCCATGGAGTCGGAAAGACTGCGTGTGTCAGCTGCTCCGCGATCTCCCTGGAACCTGAGTTCCCAGAAGGGCTTGATCACGGTCTCATTCTCTCGCACAAGCATATAATGTCCAGGAGGCAATTCCTTCACCCCTTTAAACATGGTTCCGGGCGATGGGATGGTCCAGAAGGTAAATACGCGCTTAAGTGATTCAGGATCGGGTTCAGCCTTCACGAAACCTGACTCCATCAGACATTTGATTTCGGAGCCAAATACAAAGGCATCTCCTTCCCTGTAATAGAAAAGAGGTCTTATTCCAACCCTGTCACGTCCAAGAAATAGTTCTTTTTTCCGGGTATCCCAGATGGCAAATGCAAACTGGCCGTTAAGCTTCTCCAGGCACTTCTCACGGTAATGCTTATATAGGAGGAGCAGAACCTCTGTATCACTTCCTGTTCTGAAACGGTAGCCCAGGTCAATTAGCTCAGCCTTAAGCTCAATGTAGTTGAAGATCTCTCCATTGAAGACGATCCACATCTCTTCCGCCTCATCGCTCATGGGTTGCTGACCCTGTGCCAGGTCGATAATACTCAGCCTGACACTGCCCAGACCCACGCCCTGTCCCATATAGATACCCGATTCATCGGGTCCGCGATACTGGATCTGCTTAAGCATGTTCCTGACCGCATCAGGAGACACTGGAGCCCGCCCCGGATTATATATACCTGAAATTCCGCACATAAGGTAGCCCAGGCAAATACTAAACTAAAGCAGGATTCTTCTTTGTAATAAATTCTGCCAGAGCATCAATCGATTCGAAATTCTCCTCTACAAGGTCACTGTCGTCGGCTGTAATCTGAAACTTAGTCTCCAGATAGTCCAGCAGCAAAGCAAATCCCATAGA
>JAUVIT010000260.1 GCA_030592605.1 Bacteroidota bacterium | reverse complement strand
CCCCCAGGAACAGGTACACATATAGTGGGTTCCCCGCTGGTTCAAGGTCAAAACGCAAGCCTGAGCGGAGGTGTAAATCTGTCAGGGGCATCAAACGGTAGCCATATGAATTGCCGGCAGCTTCAAACTGTTCCAGGTCTATGCCCATGGCCTGCTGTACGATGGGCCCCACATACTTCACTACCAAAGCGTAAAGCCTTGCTTCAAAGGCCTCCACATCTGTCCCCTCTCTTAATACAATGTAGGTATGATAATTCTGGTTGACCCAGTTAAGGGCGTCCCCGTTTTCAGGGTAGGTACTCAGGGATCCCAGCATTTTTGCATGAAAATGAGAATTCTCAGGAAAATCCTGCACCACACCTGTGACCACCGAGACATTGGTATCCTGCTCAATTTTGAGGGTTCTTCCAATGGGATCCTCGTTACCGAAGTACTTGTTGGCATACTCTTCGGTCAGCACAATACTCCGTGGTTCTTTCAGGCAGGTTCTTGGATCGCCTTTAAGCAATGTAAAACTGAAAACATCAAAAAAAGTCGAATCGGCGAACAGGAAATCCTGTTCCGTTTCATTAAATACCCTATCGCCATTTCGAACCAACCACCCCCCGAAGGTTCTGATCCTGACCACCTGCTCAAGCTCCGGATAATCGGCAAGCATGGCTGCTGCCATGGGGCCTGCAGTGACCGCATCATGCATCTCCCCGGTGGGCATCATGCCCGAGACGCAGGCTTTATAGATCCGGTCTGATTTCTCGTGGAAACGGTCGTAGGAAAGCTCGTTGATTACGTAAAGGAGAATAAAGATACTGGTGGCCAGTCCGATGGCCAGTCCAAAGATGTTAATGGATGCATATCCCCTGTTTCGCCAGAGGTTTCGTAGCGCAACTTGAATGTAGCTTCTGATCATGTCAACATTTTTTTATAGTTTTTTCACCTACGGAAAGTGAATACAGAAGTGGTTCAATGATATGACGTCAAATGGACATTGAATGTGACAGGAATTAAAAAAAAAATCAAGCAAATATTCATAGATTGCTGGCATGAACAAACAAATCAACAGAATCCGCTCAAGGGTATTCCTTTCCCTGGTCCAGTTTACACTGTTAATATTGCCGCTCTCAGGTCAAAAGCTAAGCATTGCCACCTGCCAATTCCCTGTTTCAGATAATATTGAGGAAAATGCAAGATGGATCATTAAACAGATGGAAGAAGCTCATGCACAAGGAGCCACCCTTGCCCATTTTCCAGAATGTGCTCTCTCAGGCTATCCGGGTGTTGATATGCTTACCATGGAAAATTTCCAATGGAACCAGCTACATGCTTATACGGATTCAATCGCTGCCCTTGCTCAACAACTGGATATGTGGGTCCTGCTGGGATCCATTCATGAGCTATCGGACACCCTCAAACCGCTTAATAGTCTTTATGTTATTAATCCTTCAGGAAAGATTATCGATAGGTACGATAAGCGTTTCTGTACCAAAGGTGACCTGAAGTTCTTCTCAGCAGGCAACCACTTTGTGGTCTTTAATATCAATGGGATCAGATGCGGACTTCTAATATGTTTCGATGTACGCTTTCCTGAACTATACCGCGAATACAAAAAGCTCGATGTGGATCTCATATTTCAGTCCTTTTATAATGCACGTCAGAAACCCGGAGGCATCCATCCGAAAATAATGCCGGTTACCGCTCAAACACGGGCAGCCACGAATCATTTCTATATGTCGCTGACCAATTCATCGGCTGCTAACAGCTGGCCCTGCCATTTTATTACACCCGATGGTCTGATTGAAGATACACTGCCGGCTAACAAGCCCGGTGTGCTTATATCAGAGCTGGACCTCTCTGAATCATTTTATGATGCCAGCAAAGATTTTCGGAAAAATGCAATGGAGGGTAAGCTCTATTCTGAAAAGGCACCAGAGGATCCAAGGTATGAAAACCGTCAGGGGCGATAAAAGTTGCAGGAGCTTATATATTTCTGGAGGCAGCCCGTACCTTTCGCCATGCTTCATCGTCAGCAGGTGGCGGGCTCAGCTCTTCCGGACTTTTCTGTATCAATGACAAAGCCTCTGTTTCACACGTATCTATACAGAGACCGCAACCATAACAGGATACCCTGTCAACCACGCAGATACCGTCCACCATGGCCATGGCATTAAAAGCACAACGATCCAGACAGGCTTCACATCCACTGCAGAGATCAGCATCCACCAGTGCATAGAAATCGGAGCGGGCAATGGAATTTTCACTTCCATACTCCACCATCCCTCTCAATACGCCACAGGAGCAGGTGCAGCAATTACAGACATAATAGACCTCAGTCTGGGCATTGTTTACCGAGTGTACCAGTCCTTCCCTGTCTGCTTCGGCCAGGATCTCCAGCGCCTCATCCCTGCTAAGGGATTCAATCTCTTCAGACTTCTTGAAAGCGCCCGGTTTGGGTGAAAAGACCAGGCAGTTCTTTACTGTATGATTACAGCCCTGTCCGATCAGATTCTTTTGTACCCGGCAAATGCAATCCAGTACACCCCACGACTGGGCCTGATCCAGGTAGGTGGATGCCTTTTCGTAGGGCATCACATCGATATCCACCGGAATTGCCTTTTCAAGGGGAATGATCCGGTGAACCGAAGGCTGGGAAAGCATGGTTCCATGGAAAGCCTCATGATAATAAAGCTCGAAGAGCTCAGCAAATTCCTTATCGATTTTTGCATTCTGACGTTCATAAAATCCCACCACAAAAGGGATCAGGTGAAACACAAAGCCCACGCCTTCCTCACGTTTAATATCTATAAGGCCCCGCTTCACCATACTGATTAACATCGACTTGGCCTCTGGTTCCTCCATACTATTCTCCTCAGCAATCTCTGTCAAGGATTTGGGATCCATGCTCAATGTGGCAGCAAGAGCTGCATCTTCAGGGGTAAAAAGTTTGGCCAGCAGCTTTAATTCTACCCCGCTTTTGGTCCTTGGAAAACCATTGGGGATCTTGTCCAACTCATTGGCCAGCATTTCATAGTTGCTATTCATAGCGCAGAGATTTTACAGGATTAGCAGAAGCACTCTGGTAGACCCGAAAGAGTACAGTTACCGCAGCAATAACAAAGGCCATCAGGGAGCTAAATATAAAGACCTCTGGTTCCATTGTAATTCGTGATGGGTAATCCTGCAACCAGTCTTTCATAAAGAAGTAAGCCAGCGGCCAAGCAGCCATGGTGGCCACAAGGATTAGCCAGATATACTCCCTGGAGAGCGCCAGCAGAACACTTGGAATGGATGCTCCCATGGCTTTGCGGATGCCCACTTCCTTGGTACGTTGTGCAGCACTAAAGGAGGCCAGACCCAGCAATCCCAGTGCTGCAATAAATATGGCCAGCACCGAGAAAATATTAAAGATAGTAGCCGTTTTTTCTTCGTTTTTATACAGTGCTGCCAGCTCCTCTTCCAGAAAAGTCATATGAATGGGCTGCTGTTCCCTGAAAGAGTTCCAGGTCTTCTCGATATAATCCAGGGTCAATCCTGTATTATTGTTATTGATCTTCACCGACATCTGGTAATTATTCCTACTGTTAAACTGGATAATCAGGGGCCTGATCTCCTGATGCAAGGATTGAAAATGAAAATCCTTAACCACCCCGATAATGTGATGCGGATCACCTGTATCATCGCCAAACTGGGTATAGAGACGTTCATTCAGCGGATCATCAAAGCTCAGTGCCCTGACGGCCGATTCACTCAGGATCAGTGCAAACGAGTCCGTTGGATTCTCTTCCTGGAACCATCTTCCTTCTACTATCTCCAGTTCATAAGCCTCCTGGAAGTACCAGTCAGCCCAGAGATTATTGATGGCATGAGTCTCATTGTTTGCTGCCCCCTCTGGCAGGTATGCGTTATCCCCGATCAATCCGCCCGGCACCGCACTGGACAGGCTTACCTGACTAATGGATGGATTCTTCAACAACTCCTGACGGAAAGCATCAATCTGATCACCTAGCACATAGACCCTGTCAATCACTACCAGGTTCTCCTTTGAAAAT
>JAUVIT010000027.1 GCA_030592605.1 Bacteroidota bacterium | reverse complement strand
GAATAAAACAATTCGAGATATGAAAAACAGAAAGATCATCATTCTATTTACACTGATACTCTCCATGGGCCTGTTTTCCCATGGTCTTAGCCAGGAACCAGCTGATAAACTGGTACTGAACCTGCAGGGAGCTGTGGACCATGCCCTCTCCTTCAATAAGTCCTTAAAAAATGCACGATCTGAAGTGGAAAGAGCCCGTGCAAGAAACTGGGAAGCCATTTCACAGGGTCTGCCCCAGGTGGATGGAGGAATGGACTACTCTTCTTTTTTCAACTACGAGTTGGAATTCAGCTTTGGAATGGGTGATGTATCTGACTTTACCCAGGACCAATTACAGGACGCCTTCAATCAAACCCAGGCAGCCTTCCCCTTCTACACTGCGGGTGACCTGGCAGTCCATGGAGCAAATACCTACTATAATGGAGTTCTTCAAGGCATGATGGATCCGGCCACTATCCTATTGTCGGACCAGGCAAGTGCCAAACTGATGGTAAACCAGTTGATCTTCAGTGGTCAGTATATAGTGGGAATCCAGACCGCCAAACTGGCGATGCTTATATCTGAGCAGAACCTGGATTTTAATGAACTGAATATCAAAGAATCGGTGATCAGCTCCTACTACCTGGTCCTGATAACAGAGGAGTCGCTGGAGATCCTAAGACAGAATTTGGAGAATTTGGAAGAGACCCTTGATCAGACCGAGATCATGTACAGGACCGGGATGGCCGAGCAAACCGATGTGGACCAGATCCGCATTACGGTAAACCAGCTGGCCAATGCCACCACTTCACTGCAAAGGAATTTGGAGCTTAGCTACAACATGCTCCGTTTCCAGCTTGGCTTGGAGACCACTGTGGAAATTCAGCTGACCGATAACCTGCAGTCGCTCTTTGCCAATATGCAGGCCGAAACTGCCCTGGACAAGCCTTTTGACGTTGAGGACAATGTGACTTACAAGATCATGAAAACCCAGGAGGAAATTAATAAGAAAATGCTTGGACTGGAGCAGTGGAACTATGCGCCTACCATTACCGGTTTTTACAACTACAACGCCAAGATCCTTACCACCGATTTTGATATGAATCCCAACCATATGGTTGGTCTGACTATGGGTGTGCCGATTTTCTCCAGTGGTATGAGAAAGGCTCGGGTCGATCAGGCCAAAATTGATTACAATATGGCACAGGTCAACCGTGATATCATGGAAGATCAGCTCTTGCTTCAGGAAAAACAATACAAGTACAACCTGCAAAACTCCCTGGAAAACTTCTTCACCCAGCAGGAGAATGTTGAAGTGGCCCAGCGTGTATATGACAGCTACCGTCGGAAGTTTGAGCAGGGAATGGCCACCAGTCTTGACCTCACGCAGGCCAATGGTAACTACCTGGATGCAGAAAACAACTACCTGACTTCCATTATGGAGGTGATGAATGCGAAGCTGCAATTGGATAAACTGATGAACAACTTATAGCACACTTTATTTTGAAAATAAGACCCATTATGAAAACCATATCCACCATGAAAACAATAAAAATTGCCCTGATTGCCCTGATTGCCGGCACAGCATTTACAGCCTGTGATATGCCAAAACCAGGAGCTGCTTCGGACACTGAGTCGGCCACTGCTGAATTAAAAGCCCGTCCGGTAAAAGTGATGGAACTAGCTTATAAGCCTACAGCCATTAGTCAGAACATCACATCCACTGTGGTTGCTTACGAGGAAACCTACCTCTCCCCTGCCCTTTCCGGCCGCATACGCTCCGTAAAGGTCGAAATAAATGATCATGTGAAAAAGGGTCAGCTACTGGTGGAGCTGGACCGTACCCAGCTGGCCCAGACACAACTGCAGTTTCAGCAGCTTTTGACGGATCTGGCACGGATGGATACCCTGCTTCAGTATGGTTCCATTACTCAGCAGGCCTACGACCAGATGAAGGCACAGGTGGAAACGACCCAACTGGTTCTGTTGAACCTGGAAGAGAATACCATGCTTAGGGCTCCATACTCCGGGGTGATCACCGGCAAGTATTATAACGATGGTGAGCTTTTCTCACCAACACCCAACACCCCTGTTGGTAAAGCAGCACTGGTCTCCATGATTCAGGTAGACCCGGTAAAACTGATGGTCAACCTGAGCGAAAAGCACCTGCCCCTGATCAAAGTGGGGATGAAGGCAACTATTAGCACAGATGTATATCCCAATGAAAGTTTCCAGGGTACTGTTTTCAGGATTCATCCCACCATCAGTGCAGCTACCCGGACCTTTACCGTGGAGGTGAAGGTGCCCAACAGGAAGCAAAAACTGGTTCCGGGAATGTTTGCCCGGGTAAGCCTTAAGCTGGGTGAGGCAGAGGCCCTGATTGTTCCCTCCATTGCAGTTATGCAACAAACGGGGACCAACCAAAGGTATGTCATGCTTCATGAAAATGGAAGCGCCCTTAAGGTCAATGTAGAGATACTTAACAGACATGATGACCAGCTGGAAATTTCCTCGCCGGAAATTCAGGGTGGTGAACAGCTGATCTATGCCGGACAAACCCGGTTGGAGAACGGCACTGCGGTAAAGATAGTATCTGAATAACATAAAAGCATCTGAAGATGAGCATATACGGAAACGCGGTTAAACGACCGATTACAACAATAATGATCTTTGTGGCACTGCTGGTGATGGGAGGATACTCCCTGAACAAACTGCCCATTGATTTCTACCCGGATATCGATTTCCCGGCCATATCGGTGATCACCACCTATGCAGGTGCCAGCGCAGCCGATATTGAAACCAATGTGACCCGGACCATTGAGGACGGTCTGAACTCTGTTGGCAACCTGAAGAACATCACTTCCACATCGCGTGATAACATGTCCATCGTGGTCTGTGAATTTGAATGGGGAACCAATCTGGACGAGGCCTCCAATGAAATGAGGGACGGGATCAGTTTTATTGAAACCTTCCTTCCCGAGGAAGTAGAAAAGCCCATGCTCTTCAAATTCAGTTCAAGTGCCATGCCCGTTTTGTTTTACGGGGTCACAGCAGATGAAAGTTTTGAGGCCATTGCCAACATCCTGGATGAAAAGGTGGTGAACCCACTCAACCGGATAGACGGAGTAGGGTCTGTGGGCCTGATGGGTGCACCGGGCCGTGAGATACAGGTGGACATCGATCCCCGCAAGATGGAATCCTACAATATTAGCGTGGAGATGATTGCAGGGGTTCTTAATGCTGAAAACCTCAACCTGCCTGCAGGAAACCTGGAGATGGGAATGATGGATTATCCCCTGAGGGTCAAAGGCGAATTTCCTTCCAGCGATGTCCTCGACGATATTGTTCTTGCCAGCTTTAACGGACAAACCGTTTACCTGAGTGATGTGGCCACTGTCAGGGATACCATCCGTGACACCTCTCTGGATGAACGTCTGAATGGAAAAACCGGGATGCGCATAGTGATCCAGAAACAGTCAGGGGCAAATACCGTGCAGGTTTGCCAGGATATCAATGCTATGATGCCCGAGTTAATAAAAAGCCTACCCGACGATATTGAGATCACCACCTTCTGGGACTCCTCCCTGTTCATTTCTGAATCCATTAATAACCTGTCCAATACGCTGATGTATGCTGCCATCGCGGTGGTCCTGGTGGTACTCTTCTTCCTGGGTCGATGGAGGGCAACATTTATCGTGATCCTGACCATACCCATATCATTGATTGTCTCCTTTATCTATCTCTATATCTCAGGGAGCTCCATCAATATTATAGCCCTTTCGTCCCTGTCCATTGCCATCGGGATGGTGGTCGATGATGCCATTGTGGTCCTGGAGAATATTACAAAACACGTGGAAAGGGGTGCCAGGCCGCGGGAGGCGGCCATCTATGCCACCAATGAAGTGTGGCTGGCAGTTATCGTAACCACCCTTACGGTTGTGGCTGTGTTCCTGCCCCTCACCCTGATCGGTGGTATGACAGGTGAATTGTTCCGGCCCCTGGGCTATATTGTAACAATCACCGTGGTGACCTCTACCATAAGTGCCATCACCCTGACTCCCATGCTGGCTTCAAAAATGATGAAGCTAAGGAAGAAACCTGAAAAAGTCAGGGCCATCTCTTATGACAATATTATCGGGCGCTTCCTGAACAGTCTGGATGGTTTTTACAGCCGCACGCTGAAACTTGCACTCCGTTTCAGGTGGGGTACCCTGATCATTGCCTTTGTGATCTTCCTACTTTCCATGATGATGGCCGGTGGTATGGGCTTTCAGTTTATGCCAGAGGCCGACCAGGGCTCGATGACTGCTGCCATTGAATTACAGACCGGACTGCGGGTGGATGAGACCACCAAAGTGGCTCGTAAAATTGATGCTTTTATCGAAGAGAACATGCCTGAGGCCAAATTTTATTATACTTCATCCGGTTCGGACGACCAGGGAGGGTTCATGTCCCTTTTCATGGAGACGGGATCTCACCGGATCAATATCAACTTTACGCTGACAGACCTTGAAACAAGGAATCGCAACGTCTGGGACCTGAGCAACATGCTCACCGAATACCTGGAGACCATCCCGGAGATTGTCACCTTCGATGTGGTCCCCAACGGGGGCATGGGTGGAACCACTGAAAACAATGTGGTCTTGGAAATCTATGGTTATGATTTTGAAACCACATCTCTGATTGCTAATGCATTGGCCGACAGTGTGAGCACCATAGAGGGGGCCACCAACGTCAATGTGAGTCGTGATCCTTCCAAACCGCAGCTTCAGATAGTTCCGGACCGGGAAAAAATGGCTCAGCACGGTCTGAATACTTACACCCTTGCCAATTCGGTACGCAACCGGGTGGAAGGTCCCTATATGAGCCGCTACCGTGAGGAAGGTGAAGAATACGATATTGTGGTCCGATTCGTGGAGGAGGAACGCAGCTCACTTTCCAACCTCAACGATATTGCTCTGATGAATATGCAAAACCAGGTCATCCGCCTGGGCGAGGTGGCCGATATTGAAGAACACTGGTCACCACCCAATATCGAGCGCAAAAACAGGGAACGGATGGTCACTGTTTCCATCACTCCTTATAAGGTTCCCCTGAGTGTTATGGCCGAGCAGGTACAAGCTAAGATTAATCAGATGGACATCCCTTCGGATGTAAATCTTCAAATGGGAGGAGCCGTAGAGGATATGCAGGAATCCATGAAGGACCTGATGCTGCTCTTGCTGCTCAGCCTGATACTTACTTACCTGGTAATGGCCTCTCAGTTCGAATCCCTGAAGATGCCCTTTATTATCATGTTCTCCATTCCCTTCGCCTTTACGGGTGTGGTTCTGGCCCATGTGGTCACAGGCACCACCATGAACGTGATATCCATGGTCGGAGGAGTGATGCTGGTCGGCATCGTAGTGAAGAATGCCATCGTTCTGGTGGACTATATAAACCTGACGCGTGCCCGCGGAGTGGAACTGAAAGAAGCCATCGTGGAATCAGGGAAATCCAGGCTGAGGCCTGTTCTGATGACCTCTCTGACCACAATCCTGGCTATGTTGCCACTGGCCTTGAGTACCGGATCCGGATCGGAGATCTGGAGTCCCATGGGAATTGCGGTAATAGGTGGATTAATCTTCTCCACAATTGTAACCTTAGTACTGGTACCAGTCGTATACCATATGATGTTACGCAAAAGTGACGCGCGGAAGGTAAAGACGGAATATGATTTTATGAATGGAACTGGGGAGGGAAATCCTGAAAATAATTAGAGATGAAAGCTGTATTTATTGTATATAACCAGGCACAAACTGAAAAGGTAGAGTACCTGTTTGAGAAACTGAAAATCAGGGGTTTTACACGCTGGACTGATCTTACAGGCCGGGGCAGCGTGGATGGTCCGCCTCATATGAACACCCACACCTGGCCGGAGCAGAACACGGCCAGGATGGCTGTGATGGAAGATGAAACAGTTAAAGCCGTACTGGAAGGCATCAAAAAGCTCGACGAAGAGAATACGGATGTTGGTATCCGTGCATTTGTGTGGGATATCGTTGATTACTATTAGTTGGATGGTTCCAGGGTTGAATAATTATTGGCCGCACGCTATAACTTGCCGTGCCTGATAATAGAGAGCAGGAGCCAGAAACCCAGTATCGTTGCACCCAGGAAGCCCACCAGTCCGATGACCGGTATGTCGTGCCACATGGGTGGCACCTTGGCCAGTACCAGGATAGACGAAGCATCTCCTTGGAAGATACAGCCATCTCCATAACATATTGTTCGGGCCGGAAGCGCCTCCTCACGAGCTTCTTAAAATAGGGAGCCACCTGGTTTGCTATGTTAAATTCCGGATCAAGTAGCTCGCCATCTCCCTGGAGAAGGACCAGTGCCCGACCCAGCGCAAACAGGTCCGCTAGCATAACCAGGTAGGCAAAAAGCTCCCGCATATCAATATTCTCAAGTGACTGGTGGAAATTGAGATCCACCAGTTCTGTGACCTGCAGTTCCAGTCGACGCATATTGACCTCGCCAGTTGTCTCACAGATCTTCAGTGCATTCCTGGTAATTTTATCATAATCCCGGTTGATGGCCCCGACTACCATTGTGATTATCAATTCCCGGATGTGGATCAGCATGGAAAAAACCATACTCAAAAATCTGCTTAAGCTCCAGGTTAATGCCACGCTATGCAATCAGTTTCGGATCCAGATCAATTTCTTCAAATCTTTCGACCTCCGAAATTTTGGTGCCCTCGATAAATTCCATTGTAAGTACTTTTCCAGTACTATATTTCCGGTAGCAATGGGGTACATACACCGTCGGGTCACTGCGCAGGTTGTTCCCAAAACGCTCAATGCTGGAGGCTTCAGTTGAGAAACTCAGCTCCCTGTGAATGGACTGGTCAAACTCGTTTACAATATTTACCAGGTCTGCATGCCCCAGGTCGGGTACATGTTTCTCCAGCGACACCGCCAGCTGTGATGCATGATCTCCAGATCGGTATCAATCATCCGCCTGATCCCGGGTCGCTGTACTTTTACCGCCACATGGTCACCATCAATAGTAGTGGCCTTATGTACCTGGGCCATGGAGGCTGCAGCGATGGGCTCCGCTGAAAAATCTTCGAACAATTCCCCCAGCGGTCTGCCCAATTCCTTTTCGATCCATCCAACAGCTTCCTTCCCCGGGAAAGGAGGCACCTTATCCTGCAGTTTCTGAAGCTCCTCCACCAGTCCGACCGGCACCAGGTCGCCCCTGGTACTCAGAATCTGGCCAAACTTGATGTAGGTGGGCCCCAGCTCCTCCAGGGCCAGGCGCACCCGCTCCCAGCGGCTCAGTTTTAATACAGAATCCTCTGGTCGCTTTAGGCTGATCTTCTTGCCCAGCGGCCCCAGCAAATCAAACCCCGATTGGGCGATCAGGTCATAGAATCCATACCTGGAAAGCACCCTGAGGATCTCAAGGTAGCGCTGAGTATGGCGGTAAGTCTTATGTACCACATTCCGTCCCGACATTAGCTGCTTACTTTCTTTTGCTTCTTTTGCCCCTTATGCAGCTTCAGGATCTCTTTCTTCAGTTCCGCCACATCTTCCTTGGTGGCCAGTCCCATCCTGTCAAACTGTTGTTTGATTTGCTCGTCTATTTTGTCCTCCAGCTTCTTTTTAGCTTCTTCTGACTGTTCCAGCAGTTCATCTGCCAGCTTGCGGGCCTCTTCGGTTGAAAGTTTTGCCTCTTCTGCACTTTTTCTGGCAAACTCCAGTATTTTCTCATTGGTCATCAGTCCCAATCCAATCCCGGTCAGGACTCCTTTTTTTATTTGTTCTATCATGATTACTTTAATTTAAATTATTAATGAACTCTTCTATTTCCCGGTTAATCCGTACCTGGACCTCCGATATCAGATCCATGGTCTTCCTGCTGGCATGATTCATTTTGTTCTCTATACGCCTTACAATCAGATTATAATTATTCATATAGGTCAGAGCAATCTCCTGACCTTCACTGATGTATTTTTTCGTCGCAACTACCTTGGAAGTTTTTTCAAATGTATTGGGATGTAAAAGCCCTTCCAGCAGCACATACTTGATCCGCTTACCTTCGGCCTGATAATAAAGGTTGATAAAGGTCTCTACCCCGAAACGGATTTCGCGGATGTCTTCCAGGATGGACATAATGTCGCTGCGGTACATGGCACGCTCTCCGGTAAGTGACTTAAAGGGATTGATTCGGTAGTCGATCATGGTTTCCCGAGGCTGGCCCAGAACCATATCGGCAGAATCATCCATAAAGGGCTTAAGCAGACTCTTAAAATGCTGCCTGGAGATACGGCTCACATCAGCATCAAAAAAGAGAATAATGTCTCCCGTGGTCTGCTCCACCCCGTGGACCATGGCCCAGCTTTTTCCTTTGTTCTCAGGAAGCTTTTCATAACGGAACTTATACTCCTTTCCCAGATCCTTTAATATCTGTCCTGTAGCATCGGTCGAACCGTCATCCACCACCATCACTTCGGCCGTGGGATTGAAGCGGCAACAGGCACTGACGACTTTCTTAATGGTCTCTTCCTCGTTAAAGGCACATATGATAATGCTGACTTTTTTCATCCTATTGATCATTTATTGAATCCAGCACTTCCACGGCGGACCTCCTGCCGGCCTCTACCTGTTCTTCAGCCTTGTAGAAGTCATAGAAGTTGCAAGATTCACGCGACACATTGATCAGTACATCGGGGCTATATTGCTTGATCTTGTCCTCAGCCATGCGGGCAGTCATCAATTCAAAACTCTTACTAATCAAGGAAAAATAGCCCAGCTTCTCTTCTGTCGTGGAAGAAGAAGGGATAATGTGATGGTAGAATTCTCTGATTTTCTTCTGGTACAGAGCTTGCTTCTTGACGGTCTCTTTGGTTATTTCCGGCCTTTCTTTGGGTATATTAGCATTTACATGAACTGCAATCATCATATCTCCTTCCCTGCGCTTCACATAAGCCATGGGAATGCTATTCAGGAGTCCTCCATCCACCAGTAACCGCTTCTCTTCCTTTACCGGCGTGAGGACTGTTGGAATGGAGATGGAAGCCCGAATGGCATGATATAGACTCCCGGTCCGCAATACTACCTCTTCCTTGTTTATCAAGTCAACTGCCACAGCGGCATAGGGCAGAGCAAGTTCTTCGATGAGCATATCCGGAACAAAATCCTTCATTTTATTCAGAACCCTATCCCCTTTGATCAGGCCCTGCTTACTCAGGATAAAGTCCACCATACGAAATGTCTTATTCCGGTCAAGTGTGTATAAAAATTCTTTAAACTCTGCCAGTTTTCCGGTAGCATAAACGCCACC
Organism: Bacteroidota bacterium; assembly: GCA_030592605.1. Classification (GTDB taxonomy): domain Bacteria; phylum Bacteroidota; class Bacteroidia; order Bacteroidales. The sequence goes on along the minus strand of JAUVIT010000027.1, from coordinate 1,177 downwards.
GACGAGAGCCCCCATGGAGGTACCTGCGATAGAAGTTATTTCATAAGCCCTGTTTTCCAGCTCTTCGATCACCCCTATGTGTGCAATACCCCGGGCAGCTCCCCCGGAAAGTACAAGCGCCACTTTCTGTTTTTCAGTACTTTTCATTTGAAACTACATTCGTTTTAAATCTGTTTAACGCAAAAAAAAATAGCACTTACAAGCCAATATGAAATCTTCAGGATTCTTCTCTTTAACATCTTCATACATACCATTTATCTGCTGTTCAACTTTTTCGTAATTATGTAAATCATGAATAATGCCTTTAATACCCAGTTGTTTGTTTTCATAATCGAGATATGTCACCACAATAGGTACCTGGGCTTTTACTGCCATATAATAGAATCCTTTATTCCAATCTTTTACTTTAGAAATGCGTCCCTCAGGTGATATAACTACATTGAGTTCTTCCGTGTGATTCAAGATATCAACGACCTGATAAATAGCATTTTTGCCTGTCACTCCCCGCACAGCCATTGAACCAAACTTTTTCATCACCAGGTTCATAGGAAAAAAGAACAGTTCCTTTTTTGAAAGGAATAAATACTTAATACCCACTTCATTAAAACCCAGCTTTCCATAAAAGGCGTCTATATGAGCCGTATGTGGGGCAAAAATGATTACAGATTTCTTCACATCAGGAAATTCGCCCATGATCTCCCAACCTAACTTCGATAACACTTTACCATATTTTGTTTTCATAATCGACTTTCTTCGTTCTATATATATTTTGAAATAGCCTGTTTATACTTTTTTCGTTTATTAGTCAATTTTAGAGAAAAAAAACTATTTCAATCCATTAATAAAGATTTTTGCCATCTCGTCAAGATGTGGGAGATACTGCTCATACTTACCCTGTATGAAAAATGGAACCTCCAGTCCCTTAACGATCATGATGAACATGTCGCTCAAAATTTCTGTATCCAGCTTGATATCAAATTCACCCCTTTCCACTCCCTCATTGAGTATTGTGATGAGTCTTTCCTTTTCCCAGGCATCTAAATCACGCCGGATGTCATCCAAAAACTCGAAATGATCAAAATCCCCTGGCTGTATGGTTTCAAGGTAATTGGTAGCGTGTTGCATCAATTCCATTCTCGTCAACATATACTTTTGCAACTTTCCACCACACGTAAAG
>JAUVIT010000015.1 GCA_030592605.1 Bacteroidota bacterium | reverse complement strand
GCCCAGTTGAGGGGCATTCTGATTACCGGGGGTGATGGTCTGATGAGTTCCGATAAATCGCTCCGCCTGTTGCTGGATGAGATCTATGAAATGTCACTCAGGAAGGTAACCCGGAATAAGTCTCTTCCCGAAGGTCAGAAACTTGCAGAACTGGTCAGAATCCGAATCGGGACCCGCCTGCCGGTATACTTACCTCAGCGGATCACTCCGGAGCTTGCTAATATCCTTAAAGAATTTAAAGAAAGAGCCTCAGAAGCAGGGATAAAACAGTTTCTGATCCAGACACATTTTATGTCACCCATGGAGGTAACTCCGGAATCGGGCAAGGCTGTCAGGCGCTTGATTTTGGCTGGCTGGACGGTCACCAATCAGCTGGTATTTACAGCTGCAGCCTCCCGCAGGGGCCATTCGTCAAAACTGCGACAGGTATTGAACGATATCGGGGTACTGCCCTACTATACATTTGCAGTTAAAGGATATATGGAGAACAATGCCGGGTTCACGCCCAACGCCCGGATCGTCCAGGAACAGCTTGAGGAAAAGGTGGCTGGCAAGATCGCCCCGGAACATTATGATACTGTCAGAAAGTTTCCCGAGGAGACCAGTACGATGGTGGAAAACATCCAGGCTCTAAGGAAGTTAGCTAAGTTGCCTTTCCTGGCCACTGACCGGAATGTACTCAACCTTCCGGGAGTGGGTAAGAGCATGACATTCAGGGTTGTCGGTATTACACGCTACGGGCGAAGGATCCTGGAGTTCGACCATGACAATACCAGGCGGCACAGTCCCATTATTGAGCTTATGGGCAAGGTCATTATTATCGAGTCGAAATCGATCCACGAATACCTCAGGCAACTGGAGGGCCTGGGTGAGGACAGGGAAGATTACAAGGGATTATACGGGTACTCCCTGGGTCAGACCGAACAACGCAATCCGGTGTATGAATACCCGGAGTCAGCCGGTCAAATCACCGAAGAGATGACCAACCTCCAGGTTTAAGCTGATCTGGTTTTGCTTAATATTATATATTAGTTGCGCACTTTTTCAAAACACCATTTCGATGAAACGATTCATATATTCAGTTGCTTTCTTATTTGTTTTTGCAAGTGTTCTGCCTCTTCTGGCCCAGAAGAAGGGGATGGAATCCATTAACACAAACGATCTGAAAAGGCACATGCAGTTTTTAGCTTCCGATGAACTTGAGGGACGCGATACCGGAGAACCCGGCTTGCAGGTGGCAGCCCGCTACCTGGCTGTTCAGGCGGAATCACTTGGTCTGCAGCCCCTTGATAAGGATAAGGACTTTCTACAAAGCTATTACATTCAGGAGAAGGCATATGACCGCGCAAATAGCGGCATTACCATCACTGCAGCAGATAGTTCCATTTCTGTTAGCTCGAAACCTTTCTATATGTTTCCGGAGCCGGGCGGGGATCATACCCTGATAGAGGGAGAAGTAGTATTTGCCGGCTATGGGATCAACTCGGAGGAGAATGCTTATAACGATTTTGAAAACATTGATATTCATGACAAGGTGGTTTTGATAATGAACCGGGCTCCTATGAACGAGGACGGTACTGAAGCGCAGTTTGATAACAGCAAATGGACCGGGATGCAGAACTTTCAGTATAAGATGCAATATATCTTTTCGCAGCAACCCAGGGCGGTTATGATGGTAATGGACCCCAAGTCGGGTATGCAGTCCATTGAGGATGTGAATCCCGCAGTAGCAAAATACCTTAGCAAGTCACGGGGACTGAAGCCTGAAGATGAAGAGAGTGAAGATAGCCCTGGGAACATGCCAGGAATGGTACTGATCCATCGTCAGGTGGCCGATCTCTTACTGGCCTCCGCTGGAAAAAAACTGGAGGACCTGCAGTTGGAGATAGATAAGAATCTGGCACCGCAATCTTTTTTGCTGGAAGGGGCCTCTGTGAAGATCGAACTGACTATGGAGACCAAAGACCTGGAGGTATACAATGTATTTGGACTGATTGAGGGGAGTGATCCGAAACTGAAGGATGAAGTGGTGATTTACGTAGCACATTACGATCATTTGGGCACCGATGGAGATGGTGGCATATATAATGGTGCGGATGATAATGCATCGGGAACGGTAGCTCTGATTGAGATTGCTGAGGCATTTAAGATGGAAAAGAAGAGTCCAAAAAGAAGCATCGGCATCCTCTGGGTGTCGGCCGAAGAGATTGGTCTCTATGGTTCAGAGTACTTTGCAGAACATCCCCTGGTTGCCCGGGAGAAAATAGCTACTGTAATCAATCTGGATATGGTGGCCCGGACCAAAACAAAAGAGGATGTGCTTAGTACCCGAGACGGTCTGACCATCCAGGGGGGCGATTCAGTGAAAGTTATAGGCGCCATGCAAAGCAAAGTATTGATGGAGATTAATGAGTCGAGTCTGGCAGAAGCAGGCTTGGTGGGGAATTACCAGTACAACAATCTGACCGACCCCAACCGCTACTTCTACCGGAGCGACCATATCAGCTTTGCCAGGAAGGATATCCCGGTGCTGTTCTATTCAACAGGAACCCACCGCGATTACCATTTGGTAAGCGATGTTGAGGAGTCCCTTGACTATGAGAAATTCTTGAAAATGACCCGCTTCTGTTACAAAGCGGGTCTAAATGTGGCTCAATACAATGGTCCCATAAAGGTGGATAATCCTATGTCTGAGTGGTAGCGGCTTATAGTGCTTGCAAATAAATATTTCTGAACTGCATTGGACCACCTTCCGACTGGAGAGCGATATTCCCTTCCGTCAGGCTCATGCCGGTCCCTTTGTTTTGCAGAACACCATTTACATATAACTCAAGGGTTCCATCCTTTGAGGTGATCTCATATGTGTTCCATTCACCGGCAGGCTTCTCACTGCTCTCCTCAAATTTTGGAATTGCCAGGTAGCGCTTCTCTTCAGAGGTGACCAGGTAGGTGGAGTCCTTAACAGTTATGACAGCTCCTTTGCCCATCAGCACGAAATCGCCCGCTTTGCCATGCATCAACTGGGCTTCCACGCAATGGGGGAAGATCATATCCTTGCCCTGGACATTGAGCAGCACACCACTGTTAGAGGGCTCTTCGGTCCATCTCCACTCCAGGTGAAGCTTGAAGTTGCTGTATGACTCTTTGGTACGGATATAGCCAAAAGGATCCCCGAGGGTATTAATCAGACCATCTTCCACATAGAATAGGTCTTTGGGCTCCCCGTCTTCACTGCCAACGATGATGCTCCAGTTATCCAGGTCCTGCCCGTTAAAAAGTTCAATCTTATTTTCTGTGCTGCAAGAGAGAACCGCAAGGGAAAGTCCAAGCAGCAGGGCTGACTTAAGTAATGTTTTCATGGGAATAGGATTTCAGTTTTTATTGGATTAGGAAAAAGTTAGGTGCAAAATAAGGATATTTTAATAGATCTCCGGAATAAAGGTCTGGTCCGACAGCGGGGGTCTAACATATCCTTCCATGGAAATGGGAGGCAGACTGATCTTCTTATGCTTGATCTCCTTGTAGGGGATCATGGAGAGCAGATGATGAATGGTATTTAGCCGGGCCCGTCTTTTATCGTCGGCGTTAACCACAAACCAGGGGGCAGTTTTGGTATCGGTATAGGAGAACATTTCATCTTTGGCCTTGCTGTACTCGATCCAGCGGCTCCTCGATTCCAGGTCCATGGGACTGAATTTCCAGCGTTTTAGTGGATCTGAGATACGCTCACGAAAGCGATTCTCCTGCTCTTCATCACTTACTGAGAACCAGTATTTGATTACGATGGTTCCGGAATGAATTAGCATTTCTTCAAATCGTGGGCAGGAGCGAAGAAAGTCCCAGTACTCTTCCTCTGTACAGAATCCCATCACATGTTCCACCCCGGCACGGTTGTACCAGCTGCGGTCGAAAAGGACGATCTCTCCTTTTGCAGGCAGGTGGTTCACATAGCGTTGAAAATACCATTGGGTCTTTTCACGCTCTGTGGGTACTCCCAGGGCGACCACACGACAGATTCTTGGATTCAGGCGCTGGTTGATTCGTTTGATAACTCCTCCCTTTCCGGCTGCATCACGGCCTTCGAAAATGACTACAACGCGAAGGTCCTTGGCTTTGACCCACTCATGCAATTTTACCAGCTCCAGCTGCAGTCGTTCCAGCTCTGTGAAATAGAACTTTTTGTTAAGCCTGCTATTTGTGGAAGATCTGGCGACTTCTGATTTTTTTTGTTTTTGGCTTTTACTCATAAGAGGTGAAGGTGTATAAGTAAATTTAGAACAATATAACTTATAATTCAATTCAAAAGAGAGAAGGCCATCTCTTTCAAGACAGCCTTCTCCTTCCATGAAAATTTAAATGCTTCTGCTAAACCTATTTTGCTTTGCGTGCCACGCTGGTGACCGAGGAGGCAATTAATTCGTTGTAAGTGGCCTGTAACTGTAAAGCAGCTTCTTCTGAGCCTTCCTGGGCGACCAGGGCATTCCACCAGGTGTTTCCATCCGGACTCCATTTTCCCTGCAGGTCGGCAGGTCCATCTTTAAGCTTCCAGGTAACAATCAGGTCATATTTTCCGGACTCAAACCAGTAGATTACCGGCAAAGTAGCGCCTGCCGTTTCAGAGGCAGTTTCAAATTTTTCTATTATAACTTTGGCTTCATCCACGGTGCCGGGCTTATAATCAACTACGGTAATGGTGTGCCACATGACATCTGTGTTCACCGGGGGCGTTGGCGCTTCGGGGTGGGCACAAAGGACTGCACTTATGAACAGGGGGACAATCAGAGTAAAGAATTTTTTCATAACAGGTGGGTTTAAGATATTGCGCTTCTATTTGTAGACAATTTAAATAGAATTGTTCATCTTTCCTGTTAAGAGGAAGTTAAAAAATGGAAGACATGGCTTAGAATTGTTTCGGAAAATCGTTGGTGCCAAACAGGCGATCGCCCGCATCACCAAGACCTGGTATAATATAGCCTTGTTCGTTGAGCCCCTTGTCCAGGGCAGCCAGGAACACATCTACCTCCGGATGGTCTCTTGTGATCCGCTCAAGTCCTTCCGGGGCACCCACGATACAAACCAGCTTCAGATCGCTTGCTCCTTCACTTTTTAATTTATCAAGGGTAGCACTGGCACTGCCTCCTGTGGCCAGCATAGGATCCAGAACCATGACCACCGCCTTTTTCATTCGATAGGGAAACTTCGCATAATAGCTTTTTGGCTCAAGCGTTTTGTGGTCGCGGTACATGCCCACATGACCAATTTTTGCAGTGGGTATCAGGCTGGTGATTCCATCTACCATTCCAAGTCCGGCTCGCAGTACTGGTATAAGTACGATATCCCTGGAGAGTTCATGGGTAACACAACGCATCATCGGAGTCTCGGTTTCGGTTTTACGGACTGGAATATCCCTGGTAATCTCATAGGCCATTAGTCCGGCTATCTCATTGACATTTTCGCGAAACTCCTTGGTGCCTGTATCTTTGTTCCGAATCTGGGTCAGCTTATGCTGAATCAGGGGGTGGTCGATGATGTGGTGCATGCAATTTATTGTTTAAAGACCGAAGGGTCTGTTTCTCGCTGATCTCCCTGGAAGGCTGCCACAAAAGCCTGTTTGAATCCGGAATTCAAGCATTGAGCCCTGAAGGAATTTGCTTCTTTAAGCGAGTCGAACTTTCCGACAGTGATCCTGTAGGAACCCAAATATAAATATTCATAGGTAGCGTAACTCTTTCCATCAATCAATACGTTTGGAAAGCTGTTTTCATACAGGCTTGATATGATCTGGACTCTGAAAACCACAGGGTCCTGGTTGGAACTAATGATGGTTTTGGTTTCTGGTTCCGTTTTCTTTTCCGGTTCAGCTTGATGACGCGGTGATCCCTGAGAAGAAGGATCGGCCATCCTTTGCATGACCATGGCGATATCTCTGGCAGAGGCTTCGTCAATTCCGGCTGCATCAAGTGCGTCTTCGTTGAGGCTTAGCATAATGGACATGCCCCTGGATTCAGATGGCCAGGTTCTTGAGAATAGTGCCACCTGTTTCTGAGGATGAACAGAAAAGCCCAATTCGTTCTGTGGACCATTGATTACTTCTCCAAGGTTTTGCGGTGATCCCCACTCCGTGCCCGTATAAGGACAGATAAAAATATCAAATCCACCATATCCTGAATGACCTGTTGATGAGAACCAGAGGTTGTTCTTCTTATCCAGAAAGGGAAACCATTCGTGGCCGCTGGAATTGATAGATTCCCCAAGGTTTAGTGGCTTCGACCAGCCATCAGCTGTAAGCCGGGTAACAAAAAGATCCAGCCCTCCACTGGTTGGAAGGCGGTCTGAGGAGAAGACCATCAATGAACCATCTGACGAGACGGCAGGATGCAGGTTTCGGGAAGGATCGCCCGTAAATATAAGCTCACTAAGTCCTGACACATGCATATCCTCGATGGACATCTCAAATATTTTTTCCCTATACTTTTGCTCATCTCCCATCACAGGCCGGGTATAATAAGCCCTGCTATAATCGCCCGAAAAAGACAGTGCTGCAGGAGAGCAGGAAAAATCTTCATTGGTAAAAAGCGGCTGGCTGAAAGTTGCATCGGGACTGTCGATCGGTGCCAGATAAAGGGTTTCTTCTCCTGATTTCAGAAAAACAATGCCATCGTGGTAAAAAACCACATCATAACAGGTTCCGGTTTGCTTCAGATCCAAAGTTTCAAACAGCAGCCATTCACCAGATTGCGATGTATCTGCTCCGGGACCATGTAGACCAGGATTCACTCCCGGGAAGAGTGAACATAGGGCAAGCAGGGATGAGGTAATCAAATTCATTTGAACAAGATGATTAGTATTCTGTTATCTGAGTTAAGTTGACGGTATCATCAAAGATATATGAATTTGAGTGAAATTTTTTATTCACTCTACTTTTTCCTAAATTGTAACGTTTGAATACCTAACCAGCACGAAATAAATTTCTTTGACCATGAAAAAGGCAATGTATCAACAACTAAGATTATATGTAATCGGATTGCTAAGCGCTTCAATAGTTCTGTTTACAGGATGTAATACCACTCCAAAGAAGCAGGATGTTGGTATTCCTGGACCTGGTGAGGATATTGCTCCCAGGGAGGATGTAGTGAAGGACCTTTCAGGTTATGAGGTTCCCACTTCCTATGACATTACAAAATATATTTATCAGGCAGGAGCACCTTACATTTTATCCCTTTCCAATGGTCCGGAAAAGGCTGGAGAATATATCACACAACGCGACAAGGTGCTAAACCTTGGTGTGTATGCAGCGGATTTATGTTATGCAACTACCTACATGATGAAGCAGGGAACCATGAATTACCTGGAGGCTTCCAAAATACTGATCGAAGATCTCGGCATTTCTACAACCTTCAATATCACCTATGCTGAGCGGATTGAACAAAATATTGATGATCGTGATTCTTTGATCGCAGTGGTAACCGAATCCTTTGATGACACTTGGAACTACCTGGTTGAAAATCAGCAGGATGTTCTGGCCCGCTTAGTTGTATGTGGAAGCTGGATCGAGGGGGTTTATATTACTACCCATGTGGCCTTAAAAGCCATTGATAATACAGCATTTCTAGAAGCGCTTGCAAGGCAAAAGAAATCCCTGAATGAGCTGGTGAATCTGCTTGAACCGGTAAAAGATGTGAAGGAGGTGAGTGATTTGTACAAGGGATTGTTCGATATTCAGGAATTCTATGAGGGTGTTGGCGATATCATGACCGATGAGCAGCTGAAAATCCTGGAGGAAATGATCAGCACCCTGCGCAACAGCATCGTCTAGTACAGCATCGGCCGGTAAGGCCTGAAACATATAATGAAAGAGGCCGTATTAAATGCGCTGCTACAGCTATTTGCAATAATAGCCAATGTATCAGAAGATGGTGTTTCTTTCAAAGCCAGGTCAATCGTTAAAACTTTTCTCAGGCAACACCTGAAAACCAACCTGATTAACAAATATCTGGTTGTTTTTGATAATTACCTGGAAATTCACCATCCACTTCTGTTCGGTGGTGGAATTACACATCAAAGACAGACTCTAAGCGATTCTGAAAAACTAAAATGTATTACCGAGGAAATTAACAGGAGCCTCTTACAAAGAGAGAAGTTCATTGTTTTCCTCAGGCTGGTGGAGTTTATCAATGAAGATGATGTGATGACCGCCAAGGAGCTTGCCTTTATCCGGACGGTTGCCGATTCATTCAATGTCTCCAGGAGGGAGCATGATAATACCAAGAATTTTGTACTGAATGCCCTCGAGGCCATTGATAAGGAACGTATCATGGTCATCGACAGTAAGAAGCAGCCCTATGTTAAAGGAATCAGGCACTTGAGGGAGAAAGAGCTGGAGGGAAGGCTTGCTATTCTGCACCATTCAAGTACAGATACATATGTGTTTCGATACCTGGGTCAGATGAATCTGTTTTTGAACGGACAACCCATTGTACCGGACCGTATCGAGTTATTGGAACATGGATCACTGATTACCGGGTCCCTGATCAGCCCGGTCTATTACAGCGATATTTCCAGGAAATTCCATCATGCCAAGGAGTTTGCTAAGATATCTTTTCTTGCAAAGGACATTGAATACAGGTTTAAAAACAGTACAAAGGGGATTCGAAAATTCAACTTCAGCAAGGAGTCTGGCAACCTGATTGGAATCATGGGAGGAAGTGGAGCGGGAAAATCGACTCTGCTGAATATTCTGTGCGGAAAACTTAAACCCCAGTCAGGTAAGATTACAATCAATGGCTACGATATTCACAAAGAGGACTCGCAGATTGAGGGAATCATCGGTTTTGTTCCGCAGGATGATCTGCTGCTGGAAGAGCTTAGCGTATTTACGAATCTCTATCTGAATGCAAAACTGTGTCTGAGTAATCTCTCTGAAGCCGAGATGCTGAAGAGAGTCAACCAGGTTCTCCTGGACCTTGATCTGGAGGAGATCAAACACCTGAAGGTGGGGAATCCATTGAAAAAATTTATCAGTGGCGGGCAAAGGAAGAGGCTCAACATCGCTCTGGAATTGATTAGGGAACCGGCGGTGTTATTTGTGGATGAACCTACCTCGGGACTTTCTTCCATGGGATCGGAGAAGGTGATGTTGCTTCTGAAGGAACAAGCGCTGAAAGGGAAGCTGGTGATTGTTAATATTCATCAGCCCTATTCGGACATCTATAAATTGTTTGACAGATTCTTGGTTCTTGATAAGGAGGGACATGTTATTTACAAGGGAAATCCCATTGATGCCATTACCTATTTCAAGGGTCTCAGCAACTATGTTAACGCAGATATAGGACATTGTGTATCGTGTGGGAATGTGATGCCAGAACAGATCCTGAAGATGGTTGAGGCCAAACAGATTGATGAGTATGGTAAAGTTACCAGCGAACGTAAGGTGTCGCCCGAGGAGTGGTACGATATTTACGTAGACAGGATTGAATCAAAACAGAAGATTAAAAGCAAAAAGAAAGTTCTGCCCAGGAGCAATTCTCATATTCCCGGGGCCTTTCAACAGTTCGCTATTTTTTTCCAACGAAATATACTTCGCAAGCTGACCAACCGGCAGAACCTGCTGATCACCTTTCTCGAAGCACCTCTGCTGGCATTGATCTGTGCCTGGTTCACCCGTTCTACTACTGATATGTTGCCCTCGGCCAGCTATATTTTCAGGGATAACATGAACTTGCCGGTATATATGTTTATCGGGGTCATCGTCTCCATGTTCATGGGATTGCTGGTGAGCGTCAAGGAAATTTTCCTTGATCGCAAGATCCAGGAAAGGGAGTCCTTCCTTCGTTTAAGTCGAATGAGCTACCTGAATTCAAAAATCCTCGTATTGTTTCTGATTTCGGCCATTCAGACATTGGCATTCGTGCTGGTGGGAAATTCAATCCTGGAAATTAAGGGGATGTATTTTCATTACTGGGCCATCTTCTTTACGGTGTCGTGCCTGGCCAATGTGATTGGATTGAATATTTCGGCTGGACTCAATTCAATGATTACGGGCTATATCGTGATCCCGTTTATTGTTGTACCCCAGCTATTGTTCAGTGGGGTAATGATTCCTTTTGACAGGCTGAATAATCTGTATAACAATCCTGAATATGTCCCTGTAATTGGAGAATTAATGCCTTCGCGCTGGGCCTATGAAGCTGTTGCTGTGCATCAATTCAAGGGAAACAGGTATACCAGGGAGTTTTTTGAAATTGACCAGGCCAGAACTAATGCGTCTTACGAAGCCGTACGGATCCAGGAAATCAAACTGAGACTCGATGATATCTGGTATAAATCCTCCATTGGTGAGGTTCCTGAATCTTGTGAAGCAGATTTGGAACTGATCCAAAATGAGTTAAACGATCTATCCAAAACGGGGATGGTGGCTTCGTTTGGGTCTCCGGAAGGCTTTACACGCTCCGGGTTTAATGAGGTGGTTTATCAGAAAGCAACAGACTCATTGAACCGGGTAAGTCAGATTTATAGCTGGATGAAAAGTGAAGCGGACCATCAAAAGGAACGACGGGTTTCCACCTTGATTGAAGCCTGGGGAGGGGAGGATGCTGTTGTGCAGATGAAGAAGAAATATACCAATAAAAGACTGGAGGAACTGCTTGTTTTTAAAGGCCAGCGCTTCCTGACGGAATGGGACGGGCACCTGGTCCGTAAAACTGCACCTGTTTACCAGGTGCCCCGCTCCAGGATAGCCCGGGCACACCTGTTTTCTCCGGTAAAAAGAGTAGGACCCTTCTCCATTGATACTTACTGGTTCAACCTGGGTGTAATCTGGTTGTCGGCCCTGGTTTTATATATATTCCTGCTATACGACCTCTTACGAAAATTTGTTAACTGGAACCAGATACGGAAGCTGCGCAAAAATCGCTAGCGTTTGCTCTCTTACTCCTTTTTTATTATTCTTACGCCTTCAAGACTCACTCAATAAAACGATAATATGAAAAAACAGCTTGTTCTTCTTCTAGTAATCGGGATTCTATTCCTAAGCTTCCAGTCTTTTAGTCCGGAAACTCCTTCAGAAGGTGTTTTTCCCGATGAGATCAGCTCCATCCTGAAAAATTCATGTTATGATTGTCATTCTACAGCTACTGGTTCAGAAAAAGCATTGAAGGCTATTGATTTTGAGCAATGGGATCAATACAGACTAAGCAAGCAAATAGGCTTGTTGGGAGATATTGGCAAGGTGGTAGAAGAGGGAAAGATGCCTCCAGGGAAGTACCTGGAAAAAAAACCTGATCGTAAGTTGTCAGAATCACAAATAAAGCTGCTGGCCGACTGGACCAGGCAGGAGGCTGATAAGCTGATGCAGGCCGACTGATGGGCAGGAGATTAAAGATTGTAGGGCTTGGATTGATTGCAGTTTTGGCTCTACTGCAATTTTTCCAGCCAGAACGAAATAATGCTCCCATTGATCCTGAGCTGGATATGCTGGAAGTGATTGCAGCTCAGGAGCCTATGGCAAGTCTGATCAGAAGTGCCTGTTACGATTGCCATTCCAACCAGACAATTTATCCCTGGTACAGCAGGATTTCTCCCTTTTCATGGTATCTGAATAAGCACATCGTGAAGGGAAAAGAGGACTTGAATTTCAGCGATTACAGCCTCCTGGATAAAGCAGATAAAATTGGAGCATTTGCTGATTTTTGTGATGCACTGGATGCAGGTACCATGCCACTTCAAAGCTATATGCTAATCCATAAGGATGCCAGACTTACCCTGGAAGAGAGAGAAAGCCTGTGCAACTGGAGCGAAACACAAGCATTAAAGGTGATGCGTGAGTGAGCTCTGAGCTGGCAGTGATTCTATGTTCATAATCTGTACTATGCTTAAGCTATCTTCGTTTTCATTTATTTTAACTTGCAATAAGGATACAAGTCTATCCGTTAATTATTGAACATATCCTTTAAAACCAGATAGCTATGAAAAATGCTCTAAGAATATTAGTCCTGGCAAGCTTAACAGTGAGCTTAAGCTCCTGTGAATCGATCAGCAGCCTTTTCGATGTGGAAATAGATACTACCATAGAAGGTGACCTCTCTTTTGTTACGGATGAAACTGAATTGAAATCCACCGCGGATGTTGGATTTTCCTCTAGTGCTACAGTTCATGTTCTGAATGATGATACCTATGAATACGAAGATAATATCAAGGATTTCATGACCTCGGATGTAACCATTGAAGTACTTGCAGTAGATTCTTCAGATGTGATCCTTCGTAATGGTACCAGCTTCACGATTGAAAATATGAATGCAAGCTATGTATGGACACTTACGACTGATTGGCCCATTGAGCCAGGATTTTCCCTCACCCTTGATGCAGCTTCCTATGATGCCATAGATGATAT
>JAUVIT010000014.1 GCA_030592605.1 Bacteroidota bacterium | reverse complement strand
GCTTTCTTTCTGTGCTCAAAAGAAGGGTCTATGGCAATCTCAATGTGGATTTTCCCATGTATCTGCTGGAGGACCTGGAGGAGATAGAGATGGCCGATTATGAGCTGGAAGATCTGGATGGAATCTCCGCTTGCCACTATGCCAGGGCAGTGGATCTTTCCAATAACAATCTGACCGATATCAGTGAGCTGGGCGAACTGCGCCAGGTGGAGCGGCTTTATCTTTCCAACAACCAGGTCGGACTTATTGATGCGCTCTACAACTTAAGTGTCCTGCAGGTATTGGATATCTCCTACAATGACGTGGATGATCTCTCTCCCCTGTTTGAGTTGAATTACCTGAGTTACCTGAATGTGATGGGAAATCGGATTCCTGCCTGGCAACTGGAGAAGCTGCAGTTAAAGGGAGTTTCCATTGTTGCATAGACGCTCCCCTTAGTAAATGTATGGGCTATTTCAGTGCCTGTTCAAGATCAGCCTTTAGATCTGCCACATCCTCAATGCCCACCGACAATCTGATGAGTTCTTCCGAGATACCTTCAGCCTTTCTTCCTTCCGGCCCCAGGTGTCGGTGCGAAGTGTGGGCCGGCGACGAGCAGATGGATTCCAGTCCACCCAGACTCATGGAAGGTTTGATTAGTTTCAAACCTTTCTGAAAGGCAAGTCCATCCTGAGCTCTTATCTCGAAAGAGAGCATTCCACCAAATCCAGTCATCTGTATTGAAGCAATCTCATGCCCCTTATGGCCCGGAAGTCCCGGATAATTTACCTGCTTGACAGCCGGATGGGTTTCCAGGAAATGGGCCAGCTCCATGGCATTGTCATTGATCCGCTCCACACGCAAATGGATGGTTTTCAGACTGCGCTCCAGCAGATAGAGGGTATTTGCATTCAGCGATCCCCCGAAATTCAGTCCGGTCTGGTAAACTTCCTTCATAAGCTCTTCACTGCCTGCCACTGCCCCGGCCAGGATATCACTGTGACCGCCCATGTATTTGCTTGCACTATGGACCACAAGATCGATACCCATGCCTGCAGGCTGCTGGTTAACCGGTGAGGCAAAGGTGTTGTCGATGACGGAGATAATGCCCTTCCTTTTGGCCATATCAGCCACCGCCTTGATATCTGTAATGCTAAGCAGGGGATTGGAGGGGGTTTCGATATAGACCACCCTGGTATTCTTCTGGATGCATGACTCCATATCCTCTGCCTTCTGACTTGTGGCTACGGTACATGCAATGCCAAAGCGTTCAAATTCCCGCTCAAGAAAATGGGACGTACCTCCATAGAGACCTTTCTGGAAAACTGCATGATCGCCCTTTCCCAGAAAGGTAAAGAGTACCGTGCTTATGGCAGCCATTCCTGAGCTGAATACCAGAGCACTTTCCACATCCTCCAGGGAGGCGATTTTTTCGGCCACCGCCTTTTCGTTGGGCGTATTCAGATAGCGGGGATAGATGGTATCCGGCTGATCGATAAATTCAAATGAGGTGGAGGTGTAGATGGGGGAGTTGATTCCCTTTTTTACCTCGTCATGCATGGTGCCGGCATGGACACATCTGGTGGGAAATCTATCCATTGAGCAGTTGTTTCATGGCTTCTACATTTCGCGGATTAATTACCTTTTTGGATTCGGGTGTGTAGAGATACTCAAAGAGCTCTTTGTAATGCTCCTCCACCTTGGGCCGGATCACTTTGTAGGTGGCATTCATCAGTTTGTTCTCGATGGTAAATCCTTCGGAAAGGATACCCATATTGGCGGGAATCCAGCGCTGAGGAAACAAATCCCCGTATTTTCCGTTTTTCCGGTATTTCCTTATCTCATTGTCCACCAGAGAGATACAGGCTTCTATTCCCTTCTCTGAATCAGCAGCCAGCCCTTTTCCTTTCAAATACCTCTTCAGGGCATCCTTGCTGGGATGTATCAGTGCCACAGTATAGGGATTCTGATTGTTGTGCAGCAGTGCCTGGCTGATGTATTCGGACTGATCCGTAAAGGACTCTTCGATTCCTTCAGGACTGTATTTCTCCCCATCGTCTGCAATAAGCAGGCTTTTGTACCGGCCCAGTACATAGAGGAAGCCGTCGGGATCCATATAGCCCATGTCGCCGGTGAAGAGCCAGCCATCCTTGATGGTATCTGCTGTGGCTTCTTCATTTCTCCAATAGCCTTTCATTACATTTTCGCCCCGGACGACAATCTCCCCCTTTTCACCCATTGGCAACTCGACGCCTTCGTCGTTGCATATCTTCACCTCCATATTTTCCGGGATCAAGCCCGACGACCCCATCTTATAGGCATTCTCGCCATTGGCACTGATGATTGGACTGGCTTCTGTGAGTCCGTATCCCTGGTAAATCGGTATCCCGATGGCGTAGAAGAAACGTTGCAGTTCAATGTCAAGAAGAGCTCCACCTCCAAAGAAATACTGCATGTTTCCACCCAGTCCTTCTCTAACCTTTTTAAATACTACTGCATCGAAAAGTGCATAGATGGGCTTCAGCAGCGCACGCATTCCTTTTCCCTTGTCCCATGCAATGCCATTATAGCGGTAGGCAATCTTCAAGCCTGCCTGGAAGAGTTTCCAGGTAAAGTTTCCTTTGGCACGAACACCGGCCTCGATATTATTCCTGAAATTTTTGGAGATGGTGGGAACACTGAACATCACCTCAGGTTTGATCTCCTTGATGTTTTTACCAATATTCTTGGTGGTTTCGATGGCACTTTTACCCATCTCCAGGGCGTACATGCTGGCACCCACAGCCATTAGCGTAAATATCCCGGCAGTATGGGTAAAGCTGTGGTCCCATGGCAGGAAAAGGAATAGCCGGTATTCCGGAGGGATACTGATAACGGTCAGGGCCTGTTCGGTATTGGAAGCATAGTTGTTTTGTGTCAGCATAATCCCTTTTGGATCAGCAGTGGTGCCGGAGGTGTAACAGATGTTGGCAACGTCATCCCCGCTAATGGATTCATAAACCTTTTTAAAGGACTCACTATCCTTTTCCAGGAGTTTTTTCCCTTCTTCCATCACATCGCCCATAAAGACTTCATCTTTCCCGTATTTCTCCTTGGGATCCATCAGAATGATCTTTTCCAGAAGCGGAAGCTCTTTCCTAATGGCATCAATTTTCCTGGCCAGGCTGCCGGATACCACAACCATCCTCGATTCGGAGTGCTTGATACGGAAGCTTAGGTCGGCGGGTTCGTTTAGTTGAATGGAGATGGGAACATCTATGGCACCCACGTAGAACATGCCCATTTCGGCTACCACCCACCAGGTGCGTCCCTCTGCCAGCAAGGTGATCCGGTCACCCTTATTAACTCCCAGGGTCATCAATCCGGCAGCAAACTGATATACCTGCTCCCGCATTTCCCCAAAGGAGGTGGACTGGTACTTTCCGTCCCGTTTTTCCCACATATAAGGGCTATCGTGATATTTATCGACATTTTCTTCGAAAAACTGAACCAGTGATTTCATATGCAGTTATTTGAATAGTTTGATTGTTACATAAACCAGAATAAAGCAAGATATGAAAATAGGGAAAATTGCGTAGTTTTAATCTGCTGGAGTTTCTTATTTGATAAAATACTATATGCAGAACAGAATTATATTAATCAGCATAACAATGCTTCTTTTCTTTAACGCTTGTGGAATTCGAATACAGGAATCCGACAGAGCCACCGGACCGGTGGTGGTTTTTAAAACCAAAAAGGACTACCGGGATAAGGTATCGGTTCAGCTTTCGCCCGATGGTAAGACCATTACAGCCTATCCGGGTTCCTCCGATGTGCTGTTTCAAAAGCCCCTTGAACTTGCCGATGGATATCTTCTGAAAAGGATGGTGGGGGATGCCTATTTATCTTTAACCATTGATGAATATTCGAATACTTCACATTCCTATACCGCAGAGGACTTATTAGCTCTGGTAATAGATAAAGATCCTTATCTTGAAATGTATGATTGTTCCGGCTGCACAAGTCCGGATACTGCTTCAATCAATCTCCTGATCAGGGAGAAAAAGCTTAAGAAATGCAGGTCTCTTCGTTAAAATTTACAGCTCAATAATCTGCTCCCGGTCGGGACCTACGGAGACATATTTTACCGGTACCTTTAGCTCCTTTTCAAGGAAGGTGATGTATTCCTTAAGTTCTTTGGGGAACTGTTCCTTGGAGCGTACTCCGGTCAGATCGGTATTCCATCCGGCCATTTCGGTAAATACCGGCTTCACTTCAACATCCAGATCGAAAGGCATCTGGTCGGTAAGTTCTCCATCCACTGAATAAGCAGTTGCCACCCTGATCACATCAAAGGTATCCAGTACATCGGTTTTGGTCATGATCAGCTGGGTGACTCCATTGAGCATCAGGCTGTACTTGAGTGCTACCAGGTCGAGCCATCCGCACCTGCGAGGTCTGCCTGTGGTGGAGCCAAACTCCTTTCCGAGATCACGCAGTTTTTCGCCCTCTTCGTCCAATAATTCTGAAGGGAAGGGTCCGCTTCCCACGCGTGTACAGTAAGCTTTAAATATGCCATATACTTCGCCGATAGCAGAAGGCGCAACGCCCATGCCTGTACAGGCACCGGCACAGATGGTATTGGATGAGGTAACAAAGGGGTAGGAGCCGAAATCAATATCAAGCAGCGTTCCCTGGGCACCTTCTGCCAGGATGCTTTTTCCCTGCTCCAGAAACCTGTTTATCTCATATTCTGTATCGACCCGTGTGAATTTCCGGATTACTTCAATGGCATCGAAGAACTTCTCCTCTTCATCCAGCTTGTATTCGAAGTCATACTGTTTAAGCAACTTAATGTGCTTAGCTTTCAGCGCTTCATATTTTATCTTGAAGTTAGAATCAATATCACCTACCCTGAGGCCATTGCGACCTGTCTTGTCCATATAGGTGGGACCGATGCCTTTCAGAGTCGAGCCAATTTTAGATTTGCCCTTGGCTGCCTCAGAGGCTGCATCCAGGATTCTGTGTGTGGGAAGGATCAGGTGGGCCTTTTTGGAGATCCAGAGGTTCTTGGTCAGATCAATGTCCATGGCCTCCAGCGATTCAATTTCGCGCCTGAATATAACGGGATCCAGCACCACGCCATTGGCAACAATGTTAAGCTTATCTTCTCTGAAAATCCCGGATGGGATGTTGTGAAGTATATGCTTTATGTTGTTGAATTCCAGAGTATGTCCGGCATTTGGACCACCCTGGAACCTGGTGATTATATCGTAGCGGGGGGTCAGAACATCCACTATTTTACCTTTTCCTTCATCTCCCCACTGGAGACCTAAGAGCACATCAACTTTCATAAATTGTGAGATTTATATCCGGATAAAATTAGGAAAAAAAACGGTACTTACTTGTTCCCGTCCTGGCCAATTTTGCTCTTCCCGTAGATATACAGGGAATGATGACTGGGAGAGAAGTTGTTGAGCTCGCATGCAGTCTTGATAATCTCTTCAATTCTGGGGTCGCAAAATTCGATCACATTACCCGAATCCATATCGATCAGGTGATCGTGCTGCATGCAGTGGTAAGCCTTTTCAAACTGGGCAATGTTTTTACCGAATTGATGTTTCACAACCAGGCTGCAGTCAAGCAGCAACTCAATGGTATTGTAAAGAGTGGCCCTGCTTACCCTGTAATTTTTATTCTTCATAAAGATATAGAGGGACTCTATATCAAAGTGACCATCCCTGGAGTAAATCTCATCCAAAATGGCATAGCGTTCGGGTGTTTTTCGGTGCCCTTTTTTTTCCAGATAATCTGTGAAGATCTGCTTTACAGTCTCTTTGGTCTCCTCTTGCACCATACTTAGTCTAAGTAAAAATTACAGTGCAAGATAGTAATAATTTTAATTTAGAACAGATAAACGGAAAAATTTACTCTTTCACATCAACACGGTGGACAGATTCAACGCCTTTGAGTTTCATTAGGTTAAGAATCAGGTTGTTGAGATCGTTTGTATTATGCACATAGAGGTCGATAGTGCCATTAAAGATGCCATCATGACCATGCAGATTTATGGTCCTCATGCTGATATTCAGTTCTTCGGTAATGGTGTTGGTTATGGAGTTATACACACCGAAACGGTCCCAGCCGTTTAATTGGATTCGGGCCAGATAGGAGAGTACTTTATGTTGTGTCCATTTGGCAGCAACCAGACGGTCTCCCTGACTCGACATTATCTTTACAGCTGTGTTGCAGTCTGTCCTGTGAACCAGGGCGGTTCCATCATCCTGACGTACAGCAACCACTTCATCGCCTGGAATAGGGCCGCAGCACTTTGCCAGGTTATAATGGCTCTCCTCATTGCCAACGCTCTCCCTGAGAATCAGGGTGCCCCTGGAATCATATTCCTCCTTATTTTCTGTTTTTTTCTGAGACCGGCCCACAGAAAGGTCCCATACTCTGACCCATTTATTCTTTGTGTTTTTGCTGAGTACCTCTTTCAGATTATCAAGGCTAATGATTCCGCTCCCAATTTTTGAATAGAGTTCATCTTTGTGGGTAGAGTTATAGGCAGGCCCCAGTTTCTTCAGGATTCTTGAACTGGGCGTCAGGTTGAGTTCTTTTAGCTTATCGATCAGAATCTGTTTACCCACCTCGGTGCGGTTCTTGGTCTCAGCCTTCAAGGCATTTTTAATGGCCGTTTTGGCTTTCACCGTACTCACAAACTGGTACCATTCCAGGGTGGGCTTCTGCACATCCGAAGAGAGAATTTCTACCTGGTCACTGCTGCTTAATATATGGCTGAGCGGGACCAGCCTGTGATTGACCTTGGCGCCAATGGCTTTGTTTCCAATCTCCGTGTGTATCTCATAGGCAAAGTCCAGTGCCGTTGAGCTTTTTGGAAGGGTGATAATATGACCTTTTGGAGTAAAGACCATGATCTCCGAAGAAAAGAGGTTTAACTTGAAATCATCCAGGAACTCCAGGGCATCCCCCGAAGGGGTCTCCAGGGTTTCCCTGATTCGTTTGATCCATTTGTCAAGTTCTGATTCAGGAGAAGTTTTGTCCTTGTATTTCCAGTGTGCGGCGAATCCCTTTTCGGCAATTTCATCCATCCGCCTGGAACGAATCTGAATCTCCATCCATTTGCCATTGGGTCCCATCACAGTGGTATGGAGGGCCTCGTATCCATTGGCCTTGGGAGTAGATACCCAGTCGCGGATCCGCTCCGGTTTGGGGGCATAGATATCTGTGATAATGGAATAGACGTTCCAGCATTGCGTCTTTTCGGGAACATCCTGCTTGGACTCAAAAACGATCCGGATGGCAAAAAGGTCATAAATTTCTTCGAAAGAGACATTTTTCTGGTGCATCTTCTGCCAGATGGAATAGATTGATTTGGGTCTTCCCGAAATGTTGAAATCAAATCCATTGCTTTCAAGGGCATCAATAATAGGAAGGGAAAAGTGGTTTATCAGGTGAAGACGACGCTCTTCTGTGAGTTTAATTTTTTCAGATATTTCATTGTATACTTCGGGGTACCTGTACTTCAGGCTGAGATCTTCCAGTTCGGATTTAACCCTGTGGAGACCCAGTCTATGGGCCAGCGGGGCATAAAGGTAGATGGTCTCACCGGCAATTTTAATCTGTTTTTTACGCGGAAGGGAGCCCAGGGTGCGCATATTGTGCAGCCTGTCTGCCAGCTTAATAAAAATCACCCGAACATCATCTGACAGGGTGAGGAGCATTTTTCGGAAATTTTCAGCTTGCAATGAGTTAGACTCCTTATCAAATACTCCGGAGATCTTGGTAAGCCCATCAACAATAGATGAGATCTTTTTTCCAAAAGCATTCTCTATGTCTTCAATGCTTATATCGGTATCTTCTACCACATCGTGAAGGATGGCGCAAACGGTACTGGTAACACCCAGTCCGATCTCCTGGCTTACAATTACAGCAACCTCCAATGGATGTATAATATAGGGTTCTCCCGATTTTCTGCGGGTGCCCTTGTGCGCCTCATTGGCCATCTTAAAAGCTTTTCGAATCAGCTTTTCATCCTTGGCCGACTTACAATGGGAACAGTCTCGAATCAACTGTTCAAGCAGGCTGTTGACCTTATGTTCTTCAGTGAGTACCTTATCCTCCATAATTGTTCTCCCGTCACGATAGACTTTCCCAACAAAATTAGTGATTTAAGAGAAAGAGTGTTACTATGAGGAGCTTTTTTTAGAATAAGGGATACAATACGGTTACATTCCCTGTAAAGTTTTTGAATAGACCGGTATAGTCGGTGTACTCTATATAGTAGACATAAACGGCTTCATTTACAAAGGATCCACCCTGAAAGCGCCCGTCCCAGCCTTCGTTCGGATCGGAGGTTTCGAACATCTTCCGGCCACCTCTGTCAACTACGATCATCACATACTCCCTGGGAGCAAAATCCATCAGGGGCTTAAATTCGGAGTTTATATCATTACTGCCTGGAGTAAAGGCACTGGGTACCTGCATATTGGTCTCCACAACAACAGTAGTTACATTTGAAATGCTTTGCTCCTCAGTTCCTCCATTGTGAGGATTCGAAAGTGCTATGACTTTGTATTTCAACTCTCCTGGCTGAAATCCGTTTATCAGGGCCTGGATAGATTCCAGCCACTGGGTGGTGAGCGGGCCCACCGTCGCAATATCAACAAAAACATCATTGCCCTCACTTCGCTGGATGGTATATCCGGCCAGTCCGGGTTCATAGCTTTCATAGGGGGTCCAGTTAAGAGTCACTATCGGGTTATTAATTTCATTCACAAGCAGGATGTTGTTACCGTGATTCGACTGTGATATCACCAGGGACGAACCGCACCCCTCCGGTTGGAATACAGACTCTACCAGGTACTGGTAAGAGTAGCTGTCTGTTAGAAACTGGTCCTGTACCACCTGTGTGGATTCCGTTACGTTCCAGCGCATATCCACCTCCGTAAAGGGCGAGTCGGTATTGCTTCTTCGCAATAATCTGAAGCTGTTCACCTGTTCGGTAATATCTGCTGAATACTGAATCTCCACACTTGCTTCGTCCAGTACACTTACATGATCGATAGTCAGGTAGGAGGGAGCTTCCGGATAAATTACAGATACTGTGTCAAGAGGAGAGAATGAGGAGCTTCCGTTGATGTTAACAGTTTCAATATAGTAGATGTAATCAGTATTTGCTTCCACCCCGGCATGGCTATATGAAGAGGTGGAGGCCGGGACAAATGTGAGCTCCTGCAAGGGACTTCCTGAAATTCCGCCAACTACCCTATAGCCTGAAATATCTCCTTCCCAACCCTCATAAGCGGACCATTGGACAATGTTTGCCTCCGTGCAAAGATCGAACTCCAGGGTGGTAGCCACGGCCCGGTGAACATTTTGGGAAAATATGCTTTCATTACCGGCGCTATCTAAGGCAGTTACTGCATAGGCCAGATTCTCCAGTCCGCTGGTCATGTGTTTGTACTCAAGAGTAGATGGCATAAAAGCGAAAAGAAAAATAAAATCACCATTGGCATCCATCTTATAGAGTTGGTAGAACCTGATATCGGTGTCGGTACTGGGATTCCACTGGATCAGCACCCCGTTGTCAGAATGGTCCACCGTTACCCGGATAAGATCGGGAATATCAGGAAGCTGAGCCTGCACCCGGAAAGGTAGCAATATAAGACCCACAAGTAGTATTGCCTTGCCTTTGTTTTTCAGATATGTTCTTATCCTGCTCATCTTTTCATTTAACGCATATCTTCGCTATAATATTTCAGGAGCACCAGAAACAAAGATAATACATCTAAATTGAGCTTTCCTTATTGTTCTGCAGGCTAAATTGTTATTTTTGTCAATCTATGCAGGAAAGCAGCTTTGCCCAAAGGATTAATAAATTCAGAATCAGGTACTTACCTGGTCATCGCTTCCTTTATTTCCTGTCAGTTTTTGTGGGCCTTGGTGTGGGCCTTGCCGCAGTGATAATTAAAAATCTGGTTCACCTGATACATGAGGCTGTACAAAATGGATTCCGTGGCGATTACAGCCAGTATTACATTTTCATCCTTCCAATTGTGGGGATTACCCTGACGGTACTCTTTATCAAATACATCAACAAGCGCCCTGTGGGACATGGCATCCCGGGGGTACTTTTCTCTATCTCAAAGAACAACGGGATCATTCGTTCCCACAACCTCTATTCCAGTATTATTACCAGTGCATTGACCGTTGGATTTGGCGGATCGGTGGGACTGGAGGGTCCCACTGTGGCTACCGGTGGTGCAGTGGGCTCCAACATCGGTAGGGTCTTTAAGTTAAATTACAAAGAAGTTACCCTGCTTATATCCTGCGCCAGTGCAGGTGCCCTTTCTGCCATCTTCAAGGCTCCCATTGCGGGTATTGTATTTGCCCTGGAGGTGATTATGCTTGATCTTACCATGTGGGCTGTAATTCCACTGTTGATCGCATCGGCAACAGCGGCCATGACCTCCTACTTCTTTCTGGGGCAGAATGTGCTCTACCAGTTTAATCTGGTCGAGCAATTTGAAATGGGCCAAATTCATTGGTACCTCCTGCTGGGTGCGATAGTCGGTTTGTTATCAGTATATTTTACTAAGTGCTACATCTGGATCACAGCCATCTTTGAGAAGTTTAAGAGTCGCTGGAAAAGATTGCTGGTGGCAGGTGGAATTCTGGGGGTGATTATCTTTTTTTTTCCACCCCTGTACGGGGAAGGCTACGAGGTGGTGAACCAGGAACTCAGAGGAGAGTTCTACCACCTGTTTGATAATTCCTTCTTTGAAGGGTGGACACAGAGCTTTGCCCTGCTGGCAGTCTATATGTTACTTATTATCGGGCTTAAGGTGGTGGCCACCACGCTTACCTTCTCAGCAGGTGGTATTGGTGGTATTTTTGCGCCTACGCTATTTATTGGAGCCAATGCGGGTATGCTTTTCGGTCTGGTGCTCAATCAGATGGGTATTGATGTATCGGTCAGCAATATGGCTCTGGTGGGGATGGCCGGCATGATCGCCGGCGTGGTTCATGCACCTCTGACAGCTATTTTTCTGATTGCAGAGATTACCGGCGGTTATGAGCTGCTTTTCCCCCTTATGCTTGCGGCCACCATCTCCTATGGCACCACAAGATATTTTGTAAAGAACTCCGTTTATACGGTGCAGCTGGCCAAAAGGGGTGAGTTAATGACCCACCATAAGGACCGTAATATACTTTTGATGATGAAGGTGTCGGAGCTCATTGAGACCAACTTTAAAACAGTTCGCGCTGAGGAAACACTAAGGGACCTGGTACATGTAATTACCAAGTCAAGCCGGAATATCTACCCCGTTGTGGATGCACAGAACAATCTGAAGGGTCTTGTAAAACTGGATGATATCCGGCACATTATGTTCAACCAGGACATGTACGACAATACCCTGGTCCGGGATTTAATGCATACACCCGAGTGGACCGTGGAAACCACCGACCAGATGGAGGAGGTAGCCAGGAAGTTTTCTGAAAGTGGTCGATACAACTTCCCGGTGCTCCAAAATGGGAAATACCTGGGTTTTGTATCACGTGCCCGAGTCTTCTCTTCCTACCGGGAAATGCTGAAGCACTTCTCGGAAGATTAGAACGCAGATTTGCAGGTCTTGAAAGGGATTTTAAAAACATTCTAAATACTGCCTTTGCCGAGTTTTCAACAGCTTCTCAAGAGAATATTTACTTATGTTTGTGTGATTCACAAACTGACTACCTATGCCAAGTTTTGTTATTAATGAAAAGTGCGATGGCTGCAAGGCCCAGGATCGCACTGCCTGCCAGTATATTTGTCCCAATGACCTGATGGTTCTCGATAAGGAGAAGAATAAAGCCTATAACCGTGCAGTGGATATGTGCTGGGAGTGCTACTCCTGTGTTAAGATCTGTCCCACCCAGGCCATTGAAATACGGGGCTATGCCGATTTTATGCCACTGGGAGGCGTGGTTCAGCCACTCCGGAGTACCGATTCCATTATGTGGGCGGTGAAATTTCGCAACAAGATGGTAAAGCGTTTTAAATTTCCCATCCGGACCACACCCGAAGGCTCTATTGATCCAGATGCCGGTTTTGCAACCGGAACGGACGATCTGAAAAGTCCGGTACTGAGAACAGAACCCGATTCCCTTTAACTAAAATTCTAGTGCAATGAATGCAGAAAGTTTTGAGACAGTGGTGGTGGAAACCGATCTGTTGGTTCTTGGTGGTGGAATGGCAGCATGTGGTGCAGCTTATGAAGCTGCCTACTGGGCAAAAAAAAATAAACAGCGTGTGTGCGTGGTGGATAAAGCGGCCATGGAACGCAGTGGTGCCGTGGCCATGGGGCTGTCGGCCATCAACCTTTACCTGGGGGTGAGTAAGGGCAACAATACGGTAGAGGATTACGTGAGCTATGTGAAGAACGACCTGATGGGGATTGCCCGAAGGGACCTTGTGGCCAATATTGCCCGCCACGTGGATTCTTCCGTTCACCTGTTTGAGAAGTGGGGATTGCCCATTTGGAAGGATGACGATGGAAACTATGTAAATGAGGGACGCTGGCAGATCATGATCCATGGGGAATCCTATAAAAGTATTGTATCCGAGGCGGCAAAAACCGCCCTGAAAGAATTGGGAGAGGATGGGGTTTATTACGAGCGCATTTTTATTACGGAACCGCTTATGTTTGGGGACCGCTGTGTGGGTGCCGTTGGATTCTCTGTCCGGGAGAATATTTTCTATGTTTTCAAGGCCAAAGCGGTGCTGGATGTGATGGGTGGTGCTGTTCATATTTTCAGGCCCCGCTCCGTAGGAGAGGGATTGGGAAGGTCATGGTATCCACCATTTAACAGCGGAGCAAGTACTTATTTTACTTTGAAGGCAGGTGCCGAGATGACCTGTCAGGAGGTTCGCTTTGTGCCTGTCCGCTTCAAAGATTCCTACGGACCTGTTGGTGCCTGGTTCCTGCTCTTTAAGTC
>JAUVIT010000368.1 GCA_030592605.1 Bacteroidota bacterium | reverse complement strand
CTTTATTTTAGATGTGGATTTTCAGCTGAAAGAGTTAAGCGATACCAGTAACTACCGGATCTGTTATATTACCAATGAACTTTCCAGTATTCACAGCATGTCACTGAATTATCTGGATTTTGGAATCTATATCAAGAAACCATTCACCTTTGTCCCCAATATTCAGCAGGAGCAGAAACTCCACCATAAGTACAGTTTGCTTGTGAAGCAGTACTCCCTGGGCGAAGAAGCATTTCACTACTGGAACGAATTGAAAAAGACTTCTCAGGAACAGGGATTTTTGTTTGACAGGCAGCCGGCACTGCTGAAATCAAATATCCATAATGTGAATGATGAGAGTGAGGTAGTTCTGGGATTTTTTTCCATGGCAAGTGTGGAAGAGAAGCGTGCATTTGCGATAAAGCCCGATGGACTTGACCAGAGTGCTTACAAGTGGTATTGTTTTCCAGCAGCAAAAGGTCCTGGTGGATTTTTGACCAAGGAGGACCTTCCCATGTACTTCGCCAGGGCGTGGATGGATGGAGAATCCTCCTATGGCAAGGTGAACAAGCATTGTGTGGATTGCAGGGATTATAAGAACAGCACCCATATTATACCGGATTTCTGGTAGATGAATAGAATTTTTAATTAATTTGGCCAATTGATTTGCATGAGAAGATCCTTAACAATTACAGTACTGGCAGCCCTTCTGGGGCTTTCCAACTTGTTCGCCCAACAAGCATCCATCACCGACTATCTAGCCGAGTGTGAGCGAAAATACGGAAGTGATGCCGATCTGGTGAACGGAGAGAAGTATTTTTACCCCTACAGACAATCCCAGGGAGACCCTTTTTTCTTTTCCGATTCGCGCAGTGCGGTGATTAGAATCCATGACAAGGAGTTTGCAGGTCAGCAGCTCAGGTATGATGTTTTTAACCAGAAACTTATCCTGGATTTCCAGGACATTTATGGGGCTAGTTCCAGCCTGGTTATGAGGAGCGAATGGGTGGAGTCTTTTGCATTTGAAAAACAAGATTTCATCCGGATGAAGGGGCCGGAAGGTGAGCTTGAATTTCTCCAGCTGGTGACCGGTGGACACATAAGTTGTGTATATAAGTGGAGCAAGGACCAGCTGCTTAACCTCACTTCCGGAGTGCAGAGTTACTACTTCACCGAACCGACAAAGGAATCCTATCTGGTAATCGAAGGGCAGTTTTATCCCTACAGGAGCAATCGGGCCTTCCTCAAGGCATTTGATCCCGAGCTTCAGAAGTCGGTAAAGCAATTTATGAAACAGGCTAAAGTAAAGGTGAATAAGGCGCCTGATTCACAAATTCGTCATTTAATCGAATACTGTAATTCTCTCTACAATGAAGATTCGTAGTTATTTGTTGATTCCAATGCTTTTCCTTTCTGTATTAATAATAGCTCAGGATGGGGCGGAGTTGGTGAATGTCCATATCGTCGGAGAGGGATTTGACCGTTTTGTTGAGCAGCTTGAGGCCCAGACCGATCTGGTTATTTATTACAAAGCTGAATGGTTTGAGGGACGCTCTTTTTCCTATCAGGCCGATTCAGTTGATATTGATGATGCCATATACGAAGTGTTAAAAGGAACCGGTCTCCTCTACAGCAGGGTAGGGCCAGACCGTTATATTATCCTGCCGGAGAAGCGTCTCAGTATGCATCTTCCCATTATATCTTCAAGCACGGGCATATATACTGAAATAACTGATAGTGAGGCGTATATGGGAGTCAAAGATGATTTATACCTAACAGGAACCCGCCCCGAACAGATGGTTCGGACCATTGAGGTGGGAGAACGGGGAGCCTCTTTGGCACGTGGGGTAGCCAGGATAAAGGGAAAATTGCTGAATGTGGCCAATGGTGAGCCTGTAATGGGTGCTACCATGGTGGATCTTGGAACAGGAAAAGGAGCCGTATCCGACCAGGGTGGCAATGTGACAATGGCATTGAAACCGGGGAGTCACGCCATGCGTTTCAGTTTTATTGGGATGGAGAGTGTGGACATAAGCATGGAGGTTCTTTCAGATGGCGATTTCAGGATTGAGATGCAGCCGGCTGTCATCGCCCTGGATGAGGTACAGATCATGGGGGAGATGTATCGGGAGATTAATACCACTGATATTGGGGTGGAACGCTTTAGCATGAACTCTTTGAAGCAGGTGCCTGTTTTTATGGGCGAACTGGATGTGATCAAGATCTCCAAATTGCTCCCCGGGATAACCAGTGCGGGAGAAGCCTCGGTGGGTGTGAATGTAAGGGGAGGAAATGTGGATCAGAATATTTTTTACATAAACCGGATGCCTGTTTACAATACCTCCCACCTCTTTGGATTCTTTTCGGCCTTTAACTCCGATATGATCAGGGATTTCTCTATCTACAAGGGAAGTGTGCCTGTGAACTACGGGGGAAGACTATCTTCGGTTTTTAACATACTGACCCGCAAGGGAAATAATAAGGCCTTCACTGCCCATGCCGGGATCAGCCCGATTTCGGCCCATGCCACTGTGGAGGGGCCCATAAAAAAAGATCACTCCTCTTATCTGAT
>JAUVIT010000267.1 GCA_030592605.1 Bacteroidota bacterium | reverse complement strand
TTTACCACCCACGCCACTACAGTGGGCCGTTCTATCGCCGGCAACGGCCTATCCCTATACAGTCAGATGGAACACCTGAATGGGGATCAGAAGGCCAGGGAGCTGAATGTAATTGCGAAGCACTCCCTTGAGAAACTGGCAGGAACCCATGCGGATGCCTTTACCACTGTAAGTGAACTGACTGCAAGGGAATGTCTCCGTTTTCATGAAAGGGAGGTAGATGAAGTCCTCCCCAATGGATTCGAGGACCGTTTTGTTCCTGAAGCATCCCTATTTGAAGAGCGAAGGGCAAGTGCCAGAGCAAAGATGCTGGAAGTTGCATCCGCATTAACGGGAGATCCACTGCCTGAGGATACCTTACTGATGGCCACCAGCGGGAGGTATGAGTTTAGGAACAAAGGGATCGATCTCTTTATTGATTCGCTGGGAGATCTAAACAGGGATAAAGATTGCCCTGGCAAAGCTGTTGCATTTCTTCTGATCCCGGCCAACCATTATGGCCCTTGTAAGGACCTGCAGGATCCCAGCCAAAATCACCTTACCCACAACTTGCATTATGAGGAGCATGACCAGATTCTCAACAGGATCAAAGATAAGGGACTCAATAACTCTCCTGACGACAAGGTAAAGGTGATCTTTGTCCCTTCTTATCTGAATGGTGATGATGGGATTTTTAACCTGGCATACTACGATGTACTGATCGGTCTCGACCTGACTGTCTTTCCATCGTATTATGAGCCCTGGGGGTATACTCCCCTGGAGAGCCTGGCATTCAGGGTGCCCACGGTGACCACCACACTTACCGGTTTTGGACTTTGGGTGAATAATGAATATAAGAAGGAAGTTCCGGGGATCACTGTGATTCCACGGGATGATTTTAACGATGAAGAAGTTGTCTTAGGGATCAGTCAGGCCATTGTCAATAGTTGCAAGCATGGGGGCAAGGATAGAGAACCCGACCGTGAAGGTGCCTATGACATCTCCCGGATTGCACTCTGGGACAACCTGATCAAGCATTACTGGTCGGCCTATGACAAGGCACTGAAGAGTGCCGAAGGGAAGGAGCTTGTCTACTACGATAAGGAACGGATTGAGAAGCTGCCGGAAACAGAGCAGGTCCTGGTGGATGTTCATCCCTTCTGGCGCCGCGTACTGGTACAGCAGAATATCCCGGAAAAGCTTAAAGCCCTGGACGAGCTTTCGCACAACCTCTGGTGGTCCTGGACCCAGGATGCCATTGACCTCTTTGCATCCATTGATCCGGAGATGTGGACTGAGGTAAATGAGAACCCGGTGGAGCTGCTTGAACAGCTCTCCTATGATACCCTGAAAAAACTGGAGACAGACAATGGTTTTATTCAGAAGCTTCAAAAGGTTTACGGAGATTTTAAAGCCTATATGGCGGAAAAACCGAAAGAGGGATTACCGGGCATCTCCTACTTTAGCATGGAGTACGGAATCCACAATTCCTTGAAGACATTTTCCGGGGGATTGGGTCTGCTTGCAGGGGATTACCTGAAAGAGGCCAGTGATTACAACCTTCCTTTGGTTGGGGTTGGACTGCTCTACAGGTATGGATATTTTCGCCAGGTGATTTCGGCCGGTGGGGAACAGGTGGCCATGAGTGATGCACAGGATTTTTCCAGGCTGCCGGTAACACCTGTCAGGGATGAACACGGAAATTGGAAAGATGTGAATATTGTACTTCCCGGACGCACAATATTTGCCCGCTTATGGAGGGTACAGGTGGGAAGAATTCCGCTCTACTTGCTCGATACGGATTACGAAGCAAACCAGGAAGGGGACAGGGGAATCACACATAACCTTTACGGGGGTGATAATGAAAACCGCCTGAAGCAGGAGATCCTGCTGGGTATTGGTGGTATCAGGGCCCTCAGGAGTATCGGACTTGATACGGATCTTTATCACTGTAATGAGGGGCATGCTGCCTTTACCAGCCTGGAGCGCCTAAGAGAATATATCCAGACCGGAAACATGACCTTTCCCGAGGCAGTGGAACTGGTACGGGCGTCCAGCCTTTTTACCACACATACTCCGGTTCCGGCCGGTCACGACTCATTTGAGGAGGACCTGCTACGGACCTATGTGGCTCATTATCCCGAGCGCTTGAAAATCTCCTGGAACCAGTTTATGAACCTGGGGAGATTTCATCCCAACCAGAAGCATGAAAAGTTCTCAATGAGTGTGCTGGCAGTGAAACTTTCACAGGAGGTGAATGGTGTGAGTAAATTGCACGGTGAGGTTTCAAAGGAGATGTTTACCGGATTGTGGCCGGGATATATGACTGATGAACTACATATCGGATATGTAACCAATGGAGTGCACCTTCCTACCTGGCTGGGCCCGGATTGGAAAAAGCTTTATGAAAAGACATTCGGAGCAGACTGCTTCCTTCGCCAGGAGGACAGAGAGATGTGGGAGAGGATCCAGAAGGTACCTGAGAAGGAGATCTGGGATCTGAAATCACAGGAGCGTGAGGGACTGATCAATCATATCAAAGAGCGCTTGTCCGTGGCATCAACCAGGATGATGGACAATCCGGGTCAGATGCTAGAGATTTCTACTGCCCTGAGCAAGGATGCACTGACCATTGGTTTTGCACGGAGGTTTGCCACTTATAAGCGTGCTCATTTACTGTTCAGGGACCTGGAGCGACTTTCCAGGATCGTCAACAATCCGGAAAAACCGGTACAGTTTGTTTTTGCAGGGAAAGCACACCCCAGGGATATTCCCGGACAGGATTTGATTAAAATGATTGTGGAGATATCCAAGAAGCCCGAGTTCATTGGAAAGATCGTCTTTCTGCAGAATTATGATATCCAGCTGGCCACACGCCTGGTACGTGGGGTTGATATCTGGCTCAATACCCCTACACGACCCCTGGAGGCTTCCGGTACCAGGGGAGAGAAGGCGGTGATGAACGGCACCATGCACTTCAGCGTACTCGATGGCTGGTGGGCCGAAGGCTATCGTGAAGATGCGGGGTGGATGCTGCCCATCGAGCGTTCCTTTGACAACCAGGAGCTGCAGGATGAACTGGATGCAGAGCGTATCTATACGCTTCTGGAGAAGAATATTATCGAAAAGTTCTACTCCCGGGATAAGGAGGATGTTCCAATCGATTGGGTGGGGATGATCCGGAACACCATCGCCCGTGTGGCACCCGAGTTCACCATGAACAGAATGGTCAGGGATTATATCGACAGGTTCTATATGAAGCTCTTTGAGCGCTCTAAATTATTAAAGGAGAAGGAAAATCTGATTCCCAAGGAGCTAGCCCTCTGGAAGCATAGGATTCTTAATCACTGGAAGAATATCAAAGTTCTAGAATATGATTTTCCGGATATAACTCGTGAGGAGTTTGTGGTGGGCAATACTTATACGGGGAAGGTGGTGCTCGATCTGGATGGACTTTCGGCCGATGAGATTGGCGTGGAGATGGTGCATACTCTTAGTGGTAGCGGACATGAGCCCCAGGTGTTCAGGGGTAAAAAAGAATTCGAATGCACGCGTGTTGAGGGATCTGTTGCAGAGTACACCTTTGTTCAGAATGTACCTGAAACCGGGGTATTTGATATTGGTTTCCGGATTTATCCAAAGCACGAACACATACCACACCGGCTGGACTTTCCATTGGTAAGGTGGATTTAAATTGATTGTATTATCTGACCCTGGGAATGTCTTTCCGTTCCAGTACTATGGCGGTCCTGGAGGGAAGGTAAAGTTTCAGGTTCTGTTTGAATCCGAAAGATCGCTCCACGGCAGTGCGATGAACCATGGCCGCATCGTACCTGCCAAAACCTCCGAATTCAGCCTGGTCCGAGCAGAGCAGGGTGGTGTATTTTCCTGCATCCACAGCAAATCCGTAGTCGGTATAGGAGTTAAC
>JAUVIT010000094.1 GCA_030592605.1 Bacteroidota bacterium | reverse complement strand
TGTCCTTTCAGTATGCAGACCCTGAAAGCCGGTGTGGAGATAGCTGTAAAAAAGGAGGTTCCCGAGATAAAAGAGGTAGTTGATGTGAGTAAGTAGGAGTTTTTATTACAAATTGATAAAATAACTTATTTCAAAATCAGTTAATTACTTGTAAGAACCTGACATAAACTTGTCATAACTGGACTGATTTGCTCTCCCGGAAGACCACATATGGGGTGATAGGCACCCTCATTTTTATCTGCGGCCTTGTATCATGCTCGGTGGAAAAGAACACTTCCCTATCCAGGAACTTCCACAACCTCACCTCCCATTACAACGCCTATTTCAATGGGTATGAAAGTTATGGCCAGGGCATAGAGAATGCAAACAGAACAATAAGGAACGATTATAACCGCGTTCTGGACTTGTTTCTGTACGAGGACGAAGCTGTGAATTCGGCTGTGTCGAGCGATATGAAGCGGGCCATCGATAAGGCCACCAAAGTGATTACTTTCCATTCTATTACAGCCAAACCCAAGGTTAAGGAAGGGAATCAATCTGCCAAAGACAAGGAATTCTACAATAAGAACGAGTACAATAAGTGGGTCGATGATTCATACATGTTAATGGGCAAGGCCTATATGTACCAGGGAGAGTTCTTCCTGGCCACTGAAACCTTCAAGCATGTGCTGGTTACCTTTCCGAAAGAGGACATTCGTTATCTGGCCATGATCTGGCTGAGCCGGGCCTATATCATGATTGGTGAGGAGAGAGAGGCTGAACGGATTCTGACGACTCTTGCTGATGAGGATGCTCTTCCGAAGGAGTATCTCCATGACTACTATAGCACCAGGTCACAGTTTTATCTAAAAAGTGAGGAATACTATCCCGCGGCCGACCAGCTGGAGCTGGCTATGGAGCAGAAGGGAATTAGCAAGGAGGAGAAGATCAGGTATACCTACATTCTGGCACAGCTCTATGAAGCCTCCGGCCATAACAGCCTTGCTTTGGAAAAGTACAAGCGTGTAACAAGATATAGTCCGCCTTACGAAATGGCGTTTAATGCCCGGGTGAGCATGGCCGAGGTCTTTGAATCGGGCAAATCAAATAGCGACGATCTGAAGAAGTTACTCAGGAAAATGTTGAAAGACAGTAAGAATCTGGAGTATCTGGATCAGATATATTTTGCGCTTGGCAATATTGCCATGGAGGAGGGAGAGCGTGAAGTGGCCATTGAGTACTACCAGCTGTCGGTTTCAACCAGCGTACGCAATCAGTATCAGAAAGGATACTCCTCGCTTACCCTGGCTGAGATCTTTTACGAGGACCCTGACTATATACTTTCGTCTGCTTATTATGATTCGGCGGTTTCCTTCCTGGACGGGGATTATCCCGGTTATGCCGGCCTGGCATCACTTTCGGCAAGTTTAGGCAACCTGGTATACAATATCTCCACCTATGAGCTGGAGGACAGTGTGCAGATACTGGCAGCTTTGCCCGAAGAGCAGCGGCTTGCCGTTATCGATGGAATAATTGAGGAGGTAAGAAAGGAGGAGGAGGAGGCTCGTCTGGCAGAACAACAGGCTATGCAGGATATGGCTTTTAACCAGTCCATGCTATATGGCCAAAATCAGATTCAGGGCGGACAAGAAGCCCAGCAGGGCGGACAGTGGTATTTCTATAACCTGAATGCCAAAAGTTTTGGTCAGCCCGAGTTCAGAATGAAATGGGGGGACCGGGAACTGGAGGACAACTGGAGGCGGAAAAGTAAGCGTACACTCACTCAGGTAACCCAGGAGGAGGGAAGTGAAGCGGACACGCTGGATGGGGGCACCGCCACACAGGTCTTAGATAATAAAACACGCGAGTTTTACCTGGTGGATATCCCATTGAGCGATTCGACCATGAAGATATCGGATGTAAGGCTTGAAGACGCCCTCTTTAACATGGGAGTAATATACAAAGATCAATTACTCGACTATGAGGAGGCGATTAAGTCCTTTAAAGAGCTGATCTCTCGTTATCCCGAAACAGAGCGCGGTCCTTCTGCTCATTACTACCTGTACGAATTAAGTAATAGTATCCAAAATCCGACAGAGGCACAGTATTATACCAGTCAGCTCTCGGTTCTATACCCGGAGTCCCACTTTGCCATGCTCTTGAATAATCCCAATTACCTGCAAGAGCTACAAGAAGAAGAGATGAAGGTGGTGCGTTACTATGAAGGGCTATACACACTCTATCAGCAGCAAAGTTTCAACGAAGTAATTGTTGGCGCCGATCGTGCCTTTATACTCTATGCGGACGACCCCCTGATTCCCAAGTTCCAGTATCTACGTGCCATGGCGCTGGGCGCACTCGATGGAAATGAGGTAATGAAAGTGGCACTCGACACCTTGATCTCTCAGTATCCATCAAGCGAGGAGGGTTTGCAGGCTCAGGAAATTATTGATTATATGTTTATGGAGTTTCCGGAAATAAAAGAAGCCGATCAAGCTGCTGAAGCCGAGATAATTTATACAGCCGTTGATTCTACCCAGGAGCATTATTTCCTCCTGGCAGTCCATGCCACTCAAAATGTGAATCAGGTTAGTTTTGACCTGCTGAATCACAACCTGGATAATTTTAATCAGTATGATCTATCTATTGATCTGATTGAGATGCTTGATTCATACAACACCCTGGTTGTGAAATTATTTAATAATGCTGAGGGAGCAACCAGGTATCTGCAGGACATCGAAGAGAACCGGGATACCATCCTGGCAGAATTGACACAGTCACAATTCAGACTGATGATTATATCCCTGGATAATTTTGGAACTCTGTCGGAAAGGAAGGAAATTACACCCTACTATCTGTTTTATCAGAAACACTATTTAAAGCAAGCGGAATGAGCAGACAGATACATATCCTGTGGACAGATGATGAAATTGATCTTCTGAAACCCTATATCCTTTTCCTGGAAGAACGGGAATACAGGGTGACAACCGCGACCAACGGAGCTGATGCGCTGAACCTGGTTGAGGAGCATGATTTTGATCTGATTTTTCTGGATGAGAATATGCCGGGATTATCCGGACTGGAGACGCTGGATCGGATCAAAACCATCACTCCCTCTACCCCGGTGGTGATGATTACCAAGAGCGAAGAGGAGGATATCATGGATGAGGCACTGGGAAGCAAGATCTCTGATTATCTGATTAAACCGGTGAATCCCAAGCAGATCCTTCTGACCATTAAGAAGAATATTGATACCAAAAGACTGGTTACCGAGAAGACAACCTCCTCTTACCAATCTCAGTTCGGTCAGATCGGAATGCAGATTAATTCGGCTTCTACCTTCAGTGACTGGACCGAAATCTACGCACGGCTTGTTTTCTGGGAAGGGGAATTTGATACCGGCGGCTCCGGGGGGATGGAAGAGGTACTGAGCATGCAGAAGGCCGAGGCCAATAAGGAGTTTGCAAGATATATCA
Source organism: Bacteroidota bacterium (assembly GCA_030592605.1). GTDB lineage: Bacteria > Bacteroidota > Bacteroidia > Bacteroidales. The sequence goes on along the minus strand of JAUVIT010000094.1, from coordinate 3,371 downwards.
GTAAAAATTATGAATCCTGGTTCTCAGGAGAGGGCCAGGACGCGCCCCTTCTCTCACCGGGGGTATTCAAAAACAAGGTATTTCCTTTGCTGGATAAGGGGAAGGTAATGGTGATTGTGATCGATAATCTACGCTACGATCAATGGAAAATTATTGAGAAGGAGATAAATGACCTTTACAGAAGCGATGAAGAGATCATCTTCTCAAGCATCTTGCCAACAGCCACCCAGTATGCCAGAAATGCCATGTTTGCGGGGATGATGCCCGGGGAGATTCAAAGGCAATACCCGAAGCTATGGGTTGATGAGAACGAGGAGGGTAGTAAAAATGTCCATGAGGAAGAGCTTTGCAGGATGCAACTACAGAAGCTTGGCATTGGAGCCTCCTTTAATTATGAGAAGATTGTTAATCAACGGGCAGGAAAAAAGCTGGTTGAGAACTATCGCGACCTGCTCAACTATGACCTGAATGTGGTGGTTTATAATTTTGTGGATATGCTCTCGCATGCCCGCACCGAAATGGAGATGATCAGGGAGCTGGCCTATGATGAAGCATCCTATCGTTCACTGGTCAAAAGCTGGTTCCAGCACTCCTATCTTTATGATCTGCTGAAACAGTTGAACCAGCATGATATCAGCTTAGTTATTACCACGGATCATGGTGCCATACGGGTGAACGATCCCAGGAAGGTGATTGGCGACAGACATACATCAGTGAACCTTCGTTATAAGCAGGGCAGGAACCTGAACTATAATAAGAAAGAGGTATTTGAGGTGCTGCAGCCGGAACATGTTCGCCTGCCGCGGACAAATCTGACCAGCAGCTACATTTTTGCAATGAACAATGACTATCTGGTTTACCCCAACAACTACAACCATTTTGTAAATCTTTACAGGGATACATTCCAGCACGGAGGAATCTCCATGGAGGAGATGCTGATCCCTCTGTCCATCTTATCCCCTGTCCGGTAAAATGAGAAGCATCACCATTTCATCACTGCAGGAGCTCGACAGTGCTGCCGCTCGATTCCTTGAAGAGGCTGGGGAGCATGCTGTTATTGCTTTCTCCGGAGAGATGGGTGCCGGGAAAACCACCTTTATCCAGGCCCTTTGCAGGAAACTTGGTGTCACGGTTGAAGTGAACAGCCCCACCTTTTCCCTTGTCAATGAGTACTTTACCCAGGCGGGGAACTCCATCTTTCATTTCGACCTATACAGGATTGAGACGCAAAACGAGCTTTTTGATATGGGCTATGAAGAGTATTTTTTTTCAGGATCCCTGTGCCTGATTGAGTGGCCCGAAAAGGCCCAAAACCTGATTCCCGATGATGCGCTCTGGGTGAACATTGTGATTGGTGAAAACGATGCCAGGTTGATACAATTCTAATAGTCTGTTCTGTCAAAAATTGACATTGCTGACGAATTATCTTATTTTAGGGCTACCCCAATAACTGAAGGAGCAATGGAAAACAAAGGATCATCCGCATTTAATATCCATAAGGAAGGCTTGATGCCCCAGGAGGAGACGCTTGAGGTAGAGAACAAACAAAAAAGTTTGAAAATCGGGATTCCGTCGGAAAATCATCAGGTTGAAAGCCGTGTTCCCCTGACTCCCGAAGCTGTGGAAATCCTTACCGCTTACGGACATGAAGTATTGCTGGAACCAGGCGCGGGGAAAGCTGCCAATTACCTGGATACGGACTACTCTGAACGGGGAGGATTCATATGCGATAAGCGGGCGGAGGTATTTCGGGAGGCGGACATCATTTTAAAAATCAGTCCCCCGACCATAGAGGAAATCGGATGGATGAAGGAGCGTCAGGTCTTGATCTCATCTTTCCAGGCGTTCACTCATTGTAACAATGATTATATCAGGAGCCTGATGCGAAAAAAGGTAACTGCCATTGCCTTTGAAAAGATACAGGATGAACATAATTGTTACCCGGCGGTAAGAAGTATGAGTGCCATTGCAGGCACTACCAGTATGCTAATTGCAGCAGAGTACCTGAGCAATCAACGGGGTGGTAAAGGAGTTATGCTGGGTGGGGTTATAGGAATTACACCCACTGAAGTTGTGATCCTGGGAGCAGGAACGGTTGCCGAGTATGCAGTCAGAGCCGCCAAAGGTGTGGGTTCTGAAGTCAAGGTTTTTGATAATTCACTGCACAGGCTGCGCAGGTTGCAAGAGTCCACAGGTCAGTTGATCCCGACCTCCATCTTTCACCCAAAGGTCATATTAAAGGCCCTCAGGTCTGCCGACGTGGTCATTGGAGCCATCAGAAAGGAAGAAGGGCAACCGGAGTTTTTTATCACCGAAGAGATGGTGAAGGAGATGAAGAAAGGATCGGTAATTATCGATATAAGTATTGATCGCGGAGGATCCATTGAGACTTCTGAACTCCGGACACAGCTTGATCCGGTTTTTGTTAAGCATGGTGTAATTCACTACTGTGTACCCAATATTGCGTCCAGGGTAGCACGTACCGCCTCCATTGCCATCAGCAATGTATTTGCTCCCCTGATTCGGGGACTTGGAGCGTTGGGTACAACAGGGAGACATTTAAAAGAGAATGTGGGTCTCAGGAAAGGAGTCTATATCTATAATGGTATATTGACTAATGAAGCCGTTGGTAATAAGCTTGGGATACCCTCCAAGGACATAGATCTCTTGATGGCTGCGTTTTAATAGAACATAAAGAAGGATGAGATGAGATACAGATTTGTGTTGTTGCTGGCGCTGATTTTGACATCAGCAGGATGTAAGATGTTGTTCGGACCCGATAAAACGGGTGAATTCAGGTTGAGCTCGGAGAAGACTCTGGACGACGCCTATTATTTGTTTGGATATTCTTATGAAGATAGTGAGTTTTACAGGTATCCTTTTGAAAAAGATCCTACTCCCGACATCATTAACGAAGGAACCAGGGTGCTTCAGGGAGATGAAACCATTGAGTTGGTCAGCTTTAATACGCCCGGGCAGAGCAATGGATTTGCCCTGGTGGGTGAATTTACTACCCTGGAGGATGCCGAAGATTTCTACAAGGATTATAAGCGCGTTGAAGATGATCTTCAATTTGCTGTTGGGAGCGACACTGTTGAGGCCTATCAGGTCTGGATCCAACAAACCTCAGCAAGTAATTATGTGAAGCTCCTGGTGAAAGAGGCAAACTCACTGGAAGGGGAGGAAGGGAACAAATACAGCGAAGCGCTTCTGGATTATACCTACCAGCCCAATGGATCCAAGGATTTTCCCAATTGATCTCCCATGTTTTTTCTATATTAGGACATGAATTTTGCACTTATTGGTTTTATCTTTTACCTGGTGGTGATCCTGGTGGTTGGATTCATCACCTACAACATCAACAAAAGTCA
>JAUVIT010000131.1 GCA_030592605.1 Bacteroidota bacterium | reverse complement strand
TGATGCTGTGATAATTGGAACGCCCGATCATTGGCACTGTCTGCCCACTGTGGAGGCTTGCCAGGCAGGGAAGCATGTGTATGTGGAGAAGCCCCTGGCCAACTCGGTTGGGGAGATCAATGTGATGTTGGATGCAGCCAGGAAGTACAAGAGCCTGGTCCAGGTGGGTCAGCAACAAAGAAGTGGTACTCACTGGCTTACTGCCATTGATTTTGTTAAGTCCGGCAAGCTGGGAACTATCCGTCAGGTGAAATTCTGGGGTAATTTTAATTATGGTGCGGGCAATATGCCGGTAAGCGATTCAGAGGTTCCTGAGGGCGTGGATTATGACCGCTGGTTGGGGCCGGCACCTGAACGTCCCTTTAACAAGAACCGCTTCCATGGCTCCTGGAGGATGTTTCGGGATTACGGTGGAGGATTGTTAAGTGATTGGGGAGTCCACCTGATCGATATGGGGCTGTGGGCCATGGATGTGAAATCCGCTCCATTATCTGTGCAGGCCCTGGGAGGGAACTTCGCCAACAGGGATAGGGCCCTTGAGATGCCCGATACCCTGACGGTTCTCTGGGAGATGGATGGGTACAATATGATATGGGAGCATAATGGCGGGGTGGAGAGAGGACCCTACGATCAAGGCTATGGTGTGAAGTTTATCGGGAGCAATGGTACCCTGGTGGCGGATCGGGACAAGTGGCGGATTTTCCCTGAACGAAATGGGGACGAGTTGCGCATGGAGGAAGTCCCTGAGCAAGTCAGCGACCATGAATCACATCTCAATCATTGTGAGAATTTTATCAGGGCCATCCGATATGGGGACTCACTGAATGCGGAAATAGAATTTGGTCACCGTTCGGCCCTTTATGCACACCTGGGTAACATTGCCTGCTGGGCCAATGATCGTGTGGTTTATGATGAGAAGCAACGCAGGATCACCAGTTCTGAAAAGGCCGATGCATTGCTTACGCCAAAGTACAGGGCTCCCTGGAAATTCCCTTCCCTTTAGTATCCTAATACAGGGTGGATTCTTCCTGTTTTTTCCAGTAGTTGTGCCAGGTGGTTCCCTGTCCGGGCCTGGGTTCAGGTTTGATATCCACGTAAAGTATGGTATCGGCATTGTCACCGTAAGGAGCATTCATGACCTCCTTTCCACCCGGACCAATAACCATTGAACAGCCAATTGCTTTCCAGCCCTGCCAAGGTCCCCCGGTCATCCAACCCACATTGCTGCAACTGGCGATCCAGACACGAAAATCTTCTGCCACTGGTTTATAGGCCTTCCACCATGTGTCTCCATATGGATTATCTATGTTGTTATGATCGGCCGGTACGGCCCAGGTGCTGGGAGATAGGATCACATCTGCTCCCATATAGGATAAAACTCGCGGAATCTCCTGCTTGCCCGTGCTGGCATCGGCACAAATCATGACGCCGATGTTACCCAGATCGGTGTGAACCACCTGCAGACTTTGTCCCAGGGCATAATAGGGATGACCGATATCCAGCTCATTGATCTTCCGATGTAGCAGGATCACCTTCCCCATGGGATTAACCAGTACCGCGCTATTATATACTTTCTCCCCATCTTTTTCAATTAAACCAGAACAGATATATATCTGATGCTTTTTTGCCATACTACTCAGGAGCTGGGCGCTCTTTCCTCCAGGGACAGGTTCGGCCATGGTAAGTGCAGAAGGATCGGTCCACCCAAGATCCATGGCCTCGGGTAACAGCACAACCTGAGCTCCGTGTTCCGCAGCTTCCTCAATCATTTCTCCGGCATGTTCCAGGTTGACATCAAGTGCTCCACCCACCACTCGCATCTGTGCTACAGCAAGTTTGAAGGACGGCATCTCTTCCTGAGCATGACAGGCAATAGGAGTGAGGATCCCTAAAGCCAATGGTAAAATGAAATTAATCAGACCTTTCATACTTCTAAAGTTTGATACTAAGTTATCAAAGTTCCAAATCCCAGTCCCAAATAATGCAACTTAAAAGTCAAAATGTGCATTGATGAAAGCTGAATGCAGCTATATTTTTAAAAGGTTGTATTTTTAGGCTTTGACAAAAAGATCAGTTTTTCTGTAAATCTGAAACACGTAGCATATGCAAGCATTGTTGGGAGTACTGTATCATTCCATTGGAGGGATTGCGTCAGGAAGTTTTTACATGCCTTTCAATAAGGTCAAAGGATGGGCCTGGGAAAGTTACTGGATCGTTGGGGGACTTTTTTCCTGGTTGATCGTACCTCCTCTGGCGGCCTGGCTGACAGTTCCTGGATTCGCTGAAATTATTGCGGCAAGCTCCAGTCAGATCTTTTATTTCACCTTTCTTATGGGTTTGCTCTGGGGTATTGGAGGACTTTCATATGGTTTGGGAGTCAGGTACCTGGGCATGTCTCTGGGAAACTCGGTGGTGCTTGGATTCTGTGCGGCTTTTGGGGCCATTGTCCCTTCCATTTATTATAATATCAATCCCACAGAGGGAAAAATATCTTTTACGGATATGATGGGCACCCAGGGAGGTCAGCTGGTGCTCCTGGGTGTACTTGTATGCCTTATAGGTATTGGTCTTTCTGGGAAAGCAGGTATGATGAAGGAACGTGAGCTCTCAAAGGAAGCTCAAAAGGCCAGTGTACCGGAGTTCAGCCTGGTGAAAGGGCTTATCATTGCTGTGCTGTCTGGCATCCTAAGTTCATTTTTTAATTTTGGTATCGAAGCAGGAAAGCCCATGGCGGAGGCCGCTGTCGCTACCGGGTGCAATCCACTTTTCCAGAATAACGTAACTTTCGTTGTGATTCTTTGGGGTGGATTAAGCACCAATTTAATATGGACCACCATCTTAAGCATTAAGAATAAGTCCTATGGCGACTTTGTTAACAAAAATTCCCCCATCGTCAGGAACCTAATGTTCTCAGCATTAGCCGGTACCACATGGTTCCTACAGTTCTTCTTTTACGGGATGGGTGAGAGTAAACTGGGAAATGGCGCAAGCTCCTGGATCCTTCACATGTCAACCATCATACTGACTGCAAATATGTGGGGGATATACCGCAAGGAATGGAAGGGTGTTGCCAGGAAAACAAAGTGGACCATCATTGCAGGTATCTCAGTGATCCTGCTCTCTGTTTTTCTTGTGGGCATTGGAAATTCACTTTAGACATACAATACAAAGAATGAGTAATATTGATGAGTTGATAGAGATCTCCAGGCATTACGGGAATGATACTGCCTACGTGATTGCCGGAGGAGGAAACACCTCTTTCAAGGATGATGAGCGGATCTGGATTTAGGCCAGCGGGATCCCATTGGCAGGGATCAGCGAAGGCGGATTTGTATGCCTCTCCAGGCAGAAGTTGGGGGAAATGGAGGAGAATACATACAGTGAGGATTCAGTTTTAAGGGAAGAGCAGGTTAAAAGTGATATGCAAAGAGCCATCATCTCTCCCGAGAATTTGCGTCCATCGGTGGAAACATCTCTGCATAACCTGATCGATTATGCATATGTCGTTCATACCCACCCTACCATTATCAATGCAGTGATGTGTGCCAATGATGCACAGCAAGAGGTAGAGGAACGGTTCGGAAGTGAAGCTCTTTACGTGGAGTACACCGATCCGGGCTATATCCTGTTCAAGAAACTTCAGGCAGAGATCCGGACTTATCGAAAGAGTTATGGTTCCGAACCTAAGATCATTTTTTTGCAGAATCACGGGATCTTTGTTGGAGCCAACAGCCCCTCTGAAGTGAAAGACATCTACAAGTCCGTTGAATCCAGGATCAGTGAAGGAAAGGATCTGGAGCTTCCTTCAGGAATGATGGAAGCATATCAATCAGAGCTGGCCTCCATTGTGTCGGATCATTATGCTTCAAGGAACCTGGTATCAAAGGCCTTCAGAAGTCCATTGTATAGTCATTTCTCAGCAAACAGCGATCAATACCAGAAGATCAGCAGGCCCTTCACTCCGGATATAATAGTCTACTGTAAATCCAACTACCTGTTTATTGAAAAAGGAGGGAAGCGGAAAGAGACAGGGGATAGCTTAAAGGAATTTGAGAATACAAATGGATATTTTCCTAAAGTGCTTGTGGAAGAAGAGGGAGGCCTGATTATTATTGAAGAGAGTGAGCTTTCCATCCGGACTGTTCTGGAGGTATTCACAGATATGATGAAGATCTCATATCTTTCAGAGCAGTTTGGCGGTCCTCATTTTATGACCGGCGAGCAAATCAGTTTTATTGATAATTGGGAGGTGGAGAATTACCGCAGAAGCGTGGCAAAAGGGTAGTTCCCAGATAACATTATAGCAGCTATGAAGAGAAGAACCTTTTTTAAGAACAGCCTCCTTGTTACATCGGGAACACTTTTTATGGATTCCTTCCTGGGATGTGTAAATCCCCTTCTTCAGGATGGTAATGTGGACGAGTACTTCAAAGGATTCCAGGATCCCCCGGCCGATTCCAGGCTATTTGTACGATGGTGGTGGAATGGAAACAGGCTGGCTGAGAAAGAGATTTTACGGGAACTGGACGTGATGCAGGTGGCAGGGATCGGAGGGGTTGAGATCAATCCCATTGCTTTTCCGGAAGGGTCCGATCCTGTGGGATATGAAGCGCTGACCATCTTTGAAGAGAAGGGGCTGGATATGTTACAGGTGGCCCTGCAGGGAGCAAAGGATCGCGGAATGATCTGTGATATGATTGTGGGCTCCGGCTGGCCTTTTGGTGGGGAGTTTTTGAAAAAGGAGGATCAATCCCAAATGGTGACTATAGAGACCATTGACCTGGAGGGGGGGCAATCGTATCACTTCAAAATAGATGAGCTCGTGGACCGGGTGGACCCGGATATCCATTCAAGAAATAAAACGGTGTACAGGGAGCTTCAAATGGCGCGCCTTCTCCCTAAGATTTCCAATGAGTTTATGGAAGGAGAAGATCTGATGAGTAGTATCACCAACGAAGTACTAAGCATTGATGTTCCTGCTGGTAAACATGTGCTGTACTATGTGGTCAAACTTACCGGGTACATGGCAGTGATCAATGGAGCACCCGGTGCTTCTGGTCCGGTGCTGAATCATTACAGCAAATCGGCAACTGATAAATACCTGAACAGAATCTCCGGAATTATCTCGGGGAGGGTCGGGAATATGGGGGAGTATGTCAGGGCCATGTTCTGCGACAGCATGGAGCTAGAGGGTGCAAACTGGAATGATGATCTACCGGGTGAATTTGAAATCCGGCGGGGATATTCCATCCTTCCATATTTTCCTTTTGTGCTGAAGAAAGTGGGTCATATGGGAAATCCTCTTGAAGAGGAGTATGGAACGAAATTCTCAGAGGAAGTGACATCGATGCTCAAGCGTGTGGAACTGGATTTTTATCTTACCCGGATAGAACTCTTCAAAGAGCGCTTTATCGATACCTTTAATGAGTGGTGCCATAAAAACAATGTCAAGTCCCGCATGCAGGCCTATGGCCGGGGTATGCACCCGCTTGAGGCAAGTATGGAGATTGATATTCCCGAGTGTGAAACCTGGTTATCACGGGCGGTGGGAAGAGCATATCCCTCCACAGGATTGGCCGGAAGAGCTCCCACCCTGGTAAATAAATATGTGGCCTCAGGGGCTGCACTTGCAGGCAAAAATGTAGTGAGCTGTGAAGAGATTACCAATACCTCCATGGCCTTTATGGCCACCCTGGAAAATATCAAGGTTGCCGGCGACCAGAGCAATATCTCGGGGGTAAATCATTCTATTCTGCATGGCTTCAACTATTCCCCCCTGGAAGCACCCTTTCCCGGATGGATCCGGTACGGGGCCTATTTCAATGAACGAAACACCTGGTGGCCCTATTTCAGGAGGTGGTCCGATTACAAGGCCCGCATTTCCTATCTTCTCCAAAATGCAAGCCCACGGGCAAATATAGCCATTCTCCAACCACTCACCGACCTCTGGTTGAATTTCGGACCCCAGCGCGATCCCTTCCCACAAAAATGGTATCCGGAATACCAGAACAATCTTTGGGAAGCGATACATCAGAACGGAGGAGGATGTGATTAT
>JAUVIT010000349.1 GCA_030592605.1 Bacteroidota bacterium | reverse complement strand
CCCCATTTTTTATTGCTTATCACTTGCTGAATACCTGAACTTCAGGCCCAGCCAACCATGTAGGGAAAGCATCAGGGGTTATTGGGGTATGTTCAACAAAAAGATTGATTGATCGGCAGTGAATTATTTACGAACTTACTCAGGAATATGGTACAGGAATCACATAAGGAGGGTGGTGAACTTGAAGTGAAGAACCTGGTGAGACGATACGGGGATCTTCTGGCTGTGGACCACCTGTCTCTGCAGGTTAAGCAGGGAGAGGTGTTTGGCTTCTTAGGCCCCAACGGGGCCGGTAAGACCACCTCCATACGGATGATGTGTGGTTTGCTGAGACCCACGTCGGGAGAGGTATATATCAAGGGGAAGCGCGTGCCCCCGGGTGGGAGTGAAGAGACCCGATCGAAGGTGGGTATTTGTCCCCAGGAGAACATTCTTTGGAACAAGCTTACCTGTTTTGAGCAGCTGGTATTTAGTGCCGGAATGTATAATGTAAATCGCATAGAGGCCAGGTCCAGGGCTGAGCGTTTGTTGCAGGAGATGGGTCTTGGCTTCAAGCGGAATAAGCTGGCAGGGACCCTTTCAGGAGGTTTGAAACGCCGCATGAATGTGATTATGGCCATCATGCACGACCCGGAAATCCTGGTCTTTGATGAACCGGAGGCTGGACTAGATCCACAGAGCCGTCTGCTGGTCCGGGATTTTATCAGGGAAACTGCCAGGAACAAAACTGTAATAGTGACTACCCATAACATGGATGAGGCTGAGCGAATCGCCAATAGGGTGGCCATTATCGACTCGGGCAGACTGCTTCAACTGGATACTCCCGATAATTTAAAGCGGTCCATAGGTGAGGGAGACGTAATGGAGATGAAACTTCACTGTGCGGATCCAACTAGTCTGGCCAGAGCCGAAAAGGATTTAAAGATCTTAGGTTTTGAAGTGAGCAGGGAGGAGGATCGCTTTATTATCCGTGCCATGAACCTGGTACCCAGGATCCATGAGGTATACCAACTTCTGGAAGGGGAAAAGATTAACATACAGGAAATGAAGGTCCGTGAAAATACGCTGGAGGATGTGTTTATACATCTTACGGGGAAAAGCTTGAGAAGATGAGGATATTTCTTGTTTTTCGGAAAGGGATCATTGAGCAGATCCGGGAATACTGGATTCTGGTGATGACGGTAGTGATGGCTCCATTTTTTATTGTCATTTATTTCCTGATGGCTGAAACAGATGATCCGGAGTATGATGTGGTTCTGGTGAACCTGGACAGGGGAGCTGAACATGAAGGTGGATTCTTAAACCTGGGCGACTCCATCGTCTCTTATGCAAAGCTATTGTCGTGTCTGGAGGAGATGTTGAATATTACAGCACTTGAAAGCAGAGAGCTCGCTATCGAAAAATTACGTAATAGAAAGGCTGATGTAGTGGTGGTACTGCCGGTTAATCTATCAGCTTCTGTGGCCGCTTCACCCGCTTCGCCGGATCCGCCTTCCCGGATCGAACTGGTGGGCGATGTTACTCAGATGGAGTATATCATTGGTGCTGTATGGACGGAAGAGCTGATCAACCGCTATATACTGGAAGTGTCAAAGATTCAGATGCCGCATACCTGGAGCGAGACCACCCTTGGTTTTTCTGGAACGCGATCCTACTTTGAGCTCTATCTGCCGGGGCTATTGATACTTTCCATTATTATGATCATCTTCTCAGCTTCGTCAGCCATGGTTAGAGAGTCCGAGTCCAGGACCCTGGAGCGGCTCATGATCTCCAGACTTACTACCCTGGAATTCCTTGGCGGGATCTCACTGGTTCAGATCCTGGTGGCACTCTTTTCCTTGCTTCTGGCCGTGTTAACCGCCCTGGCCCTTGGTTATACACTGATTCCCGGAACCCTCGGATTTATTCTGCTAATCTCCACACTTACAGCACTCTCCATGATCAGTTTCAGTCTGTTGGTGGCCGCCATGTGCCGTTCAGTGAAGGAGGTGGCCATTATAGGGACCTTCCCGCTTTTTCTGCTGATGTTCTTTACCGGGGCAGCCTTTCCTGTTACCGGGGGCCGGCTCTTTACCATCGGATCCTACCAGGTGATGTTAAATGATATTCTCTCTCCTAAGTTTGCTGTTGAGGCACTGAACAAAGTGCTTATCAGAGGATTGGATGTGAAGGATACCATTCCCGAGATGATCGCCCTGGTAGTTCTGACAGGGCTATATTTTGTTACTGGAACCTGGCTGTTCAGAAGAAGGCATATGCGGGCCCGGTGACCATCTATTCATTTTTTTGTAACTTCTATCTGTGACCTTACTGAAGCAAATAAGAAGGCCCTGGGTGTGCAGACTGCTTCTGTTGCTATTTGCTGTTTCCGGGACCAAAGTCAGGGCCCAGGAACTTGTAGCTTACCCTTTCGAAGAGAGCACATTGGCAGCACAGCAGGGAAACAAGACCAGCATTGCAAAAAGATTAAATTCCAATCCCCTGCTGGATGATTATGACCTTAAGTTTTACGGGCTGGATGTGGAGGTGGACAACCAGTCCGACCAGATATGGGGAAGTACTACCATTTTGGTAGAGGTGAGGAAAAATGCCTTTTCCACCCTGGTTTTTGAGTTGCATCATGCCCTTGTAGTTGAACGGGTAGTGGTGGATGGAGCAGAAATGAGCTTTACCCATAGCAACGATGAACTCTATATTGAGCTGAGCACTCACAGGGACTCTGGAACGCTGGTCTCAGCCCAGGTTTATTATGGCGGCCAAAGCGGCGAGGGCATGGTAATGGAAACAGATGATGAGTGGGGTGCACCGGTTACTTATACCAGTTCGGAGCCCTTCTATTCCAAAGACTGGTTTCCCTGTAAGCAGGACCTGACTGATAAGGCCGACTCGGTGTATGTGTTTATTACCACCGACTATGAGCTGATGGGTGTTT
>JAUVIT010000247.1 GCA_030592605.1 Bacteroidota bacterium | reverse complement strand
TCCTTGAAGTAGGGGAGCGCAAACTCCACAAACTGATCCTCGCTTATAAAGCCGATGATATCGTCCAGCATCAGGATCCCGTCGATGGATGGAAAGAGTTCAGCCTGGTGTTTGTGGAAGCCCAGCAAGTAGTCCGTAATCTTGCGGATCAATGCATGGGTCTCCTGCGGATGGGTCATCATGGACATCATAAATTCGGTGGTACCCATAAGGTAGGAGGCAATGTTGAGGGGCCCCCGCGATATGGAGAAACGGATACGATGTCCGGCCTGCTCCATGAAGACCTGGTTCAGTTTGAGTCTGTTTAGCATCAGAGGACCCAGTCCGTCTTTTACCGGGTCGGGTAGCTCCAGCGAATGTATCTCTTCAGGCGAACGGATGCTGGGAAAGGCGTGCGGGAACTCATTCTGAGGGAAGGCCGAACGCGCACCAAAGGCGGAGGGTTCGCTGCACATGCCGTACTCGGCCCAGAACCCTGGTAAAAAAATGGCCTGGGGAAAGGTCTCGATGGCTTTCATGTTGGCCTCCAGCCATAGTTGATCGCTGGTGAAGTAATCCAGGATATCGATCCCGTACCAGTTGGGCAGCCAGGGTGAATCGATGATAAATCCCACAGGCAGGGGAGAGAGAATCTCACCGCTGATCACGGCTTTTAAATCGATCCATTGCTGATCGGTCATAAAAAAGAGAGCTTAGATTTCAGTTCAGAGCAATTGGTTTCGGTTCTCATAGATCTTTTGGACCGCAGAGATGATGTCATCCATATCTTTGCGCCCGGCCAGCAGCATATTCTGGTAAAACCAGACTGCTTCCAGGGTCAACTGGTCATTGTCAGGCAGATGGTGCAACTCGTCCCGATACCTCTTAAGTCGCTCTTTTGAGTAGAGCCGGGTGTATCCCCGTGAAGAGATTGCCTCTTCGATCAATCCATCAAAATATTGCTGTCCGTATCCCTGGGCGCAGGGGATTCCTTCTGCTCTTAAGGCAGCCAGGAATTTGTGCCTGGGGAGTCCGTCAAAATGCTCCTTTTTATAACGGAAGGGGTAGAGGTGGTAGGCTGAACGCGTGGCACCATCAGAAAGCTTGTAGGGAACAATCCCGGGGATATTCTTGAACTTTGAATCGAGGTAGAGTGCATTCTCCAGCCGCTTGTCCGCATCGCTGCGGGCACGTTGCATTTGCGAGAGGAGCAGTCCGGCCTGTACTTCGGTCATACGCTTGTTTGAACCCCGAACGGGATTTTCACCCATACCCTTCATGGAGCTTCCATGGGGCCGGCCGCAGTTGTGGTAGGCAAAACAGCGATCCATCAAGGCATCGTTGTTTCCAGAAATGGCTCCGCCCTCTCCTGAAGGAATGTGCTTTGAATTCTGGAAGCTGAAACAGCCCAGGTCACCCAGGGTACCACACATCTTGCCATCGTATTCGGCCAGCCAGGCCTGGCAGGCATCCTCAATAACCGGCAGGTTGTGCTTCTTGCCTATGGCCAGGATCCGGTTCAAATCGGCAGGCAGTCCGAGGATATGTACTGGAAGAATGGCGGTGGTACGATCGTTGATCTTTTCTTCAATCTTTTGTGGATTGATGGTGAAAGTTTCCGGATCCGTATCGGCAAATACAGGCAGCGCTTTCCGATCGAAGATCACATTGTAGGTGGCAATGAAGGTATAAGGCGAGACAATAACCTCATCGCCGGCATCGACTCCCAGGGTGTGCAGTGCAGTGATCAGGGCAGTGGTGCCGCTGGCGGTGGCAATGACCCGTTTGGCTCCGATGAGTTCAGCATAATTATCCTCAAACTCCTTGCATTTGTTCCCATCGCCCCTATACCAGTTGCCACTCTGGAGTAGCGACATCATGGGTGCTTCAGCTTCCTGGTCCCATACGGGCCAGCTCAGCCAGTCAGCAGTCCGCACAGGCTCACCACCCTTCAGGGCAAGTTCCGAGCTAACACCCGTACCCGTCCTGGCAAAAATGGGTGCCGAAAGTATGGTGGCTGCAGCGGTGGCAGAGGTGCTGGTAATGAATTTTCTTCTGGTCAGCTTGTCTTTTTTCATGAGCACATAGCTTATAGGATTTCAATCTGGTATTTGTTTAGCAATCCCACCACTGAAGGCTGGGAGAATTTCGCTCCCCTTATCCGGTTATTTTCCGGATCGAGAGAGTAGTTAAGTGCGGTGGAAAGATTTGCCCGCTCCATGTTGGTATGATCGAAGGTGGCATTGAGCAGGTCACACTGGTCAAGAACGGTGTTTCGGAGATCGGCTTCGGTAAAGTCCACCTCCCGAAGGGTTGTATTAAGAAATACGGTGTGATTCAGTTTCACCTGGTAGAAGGAGGCGTGGTCGAGCAGGCAGTTTTCGAAGCGGACTGTCATTCCCAGCTGGTTACAAGAGTCAAAACGGAAGCCCAGCATTTTGCACTCCTTGAAGGAGGTCTCCTGAAATGAGCTCTTTGTTACTATTACGTTGCTCAGATCGCATCCGGCAAAGTTGCAATCGCTAAAGCGGATTTCGCTCAGATCGGATTCCGCAAAATTGCAGTTCCTGAAGTTGCAGTTGTCATATTCACCCTTTGGGAGAGGTGTTTCTGTAAAATCTTCCTTGGTAAATAATTGCTGTTCTACTAAGTCCTGCTTCATATGTCAGCACGTTTGCACGGGATTAATCTTATTAAAGATACACAGAATCTCTCATGATTCAATAGGCTATATTTGAATCTCCAAATTTAAAGTGCTACACCAAAGCTTACTCCAAGTGGCGTAATCATTACGTCGGTTTCTTCAACTTTATCTGTTTGACCGAAGGGGTAAAAGGCCCAGATTTTGAAACTGAAGCCCGGATTTTTGAAGGGGTGATAGCGGTAACCAATTATTGGATAGATAAAGTAATAGTGCACTGTATTATTAGTAAGCCATGAGCCTCCAAGACCGATTTCTCCAAAGCTTCGCTTTCCGTTTCCCAGATTCACGGTAAAGGAATGAGGCAGGATGAAGAAGTTTATGGGGTCACCGGAGTCGAAGAGATTAAACTCCTGATTGTATCCAAATCCTATCTTTCCTGCAAGTACGGGACCGGATTTTAGAAAAAAGAGCTTCTCAAAACCGAGGGACAAAAGGGAAGCGTTTCCACCAATGTTAGCACTAATAATGAAATTCGGCCTAAGGACAGGAACAGATTCTGCCTCCTGGGCGTAGGTCGCAGCCACGCTCACCAAAGCAAGGATTAGCCAAATTAATTTTTTCATGGATTGGGAGAATTTGTCAAGCCCTTTCCAATAGAAGCCGATAGATGCCAGGATTACTGCTTCACCGATTCCAAATATCCACCAGGAAAAGCGGTGGGGAACATAGGAGGTGGCCACCTCCATCACCTCCGGATTTTTTACCTGTCCAATCTCAAAGAGGGAAAAGTGGGCCAGCATATGCTGTGAATAATCCAGTACAAAACCGAAGATCAGGATCAGGGAGCCCAGGATCAGTCCTGCCCAGATCTTGCCCGGAATGCGGCTTTCTAACCCGCGTTCAGCCCGAAACAGGATCACCATGGCCAGCAGTATCATGGTCATGGAGAATAGCACCGGCGAAAGAACAGGACCGGTCCAGGTGGTGGGAATCAGGAAGAGTACATCCCAGGTCATCAGCGACTGGGGCCAGCCCAGAAGCAACCAGAGGAACACATAGTAGAAGATGTCCCAGATGGCAAAACTGTAGATAAACCAGGCAAAGCCGGTACTGAAGCGACGTGCTGCCAGGATGCCGATGCTTACCAGCATAACCAGGGTGGCCACTTCGCGGAACAATTCGGTGAGTGCCAGATTTACAGGAAAGGGAGAGAGTGGGAACTCAAAACCGCCGGGATAGAGGATTTCCCTCATGTAGACCACTACGGCACTCTCCAGGAAACCCATGGCGATAGCAAAGGCAGTGACAATGATCAGAAGTCGGCGAAGTTTCATACTCAATATTACGAAAAAGAACGCTAAGCTCAGTATGGCAGATTATTAAGGTACTAGCCAGGCCGGCAGTGTTCCCGGTTCAATATCGAAGATGCTGCTTCCCAGCAACCAGGTAACCAGGACCACCACCAGTATGCCCAGCATATTCAGAAGGAAACCGGTACGTACCATGGTTGCAATTTTGATCCGGTTGGTTCCGAAAATAATGGCATTGGGTGGGGTAGCCGTGGGCAACATAAAAGCCAGGGAGGAGGCAAGGGTAGCC
>JAUVIT010000289.1 GCA_030592605.1 Bacteroidota bacterium | reverse complement strand
TACGTCGAACCCACACAGAACACACTTGGTTCCTACCTTTGGGTTCTGCTGAAACTGAAACAGGGGTCCCACCTGCTCAATATAATTCTCTTCAGCCTGGTGGGTCTTATCTTTGTTGAAGTATGGAGGTTCTATGTACAAAGAAAAAGGAACAGTTTCTGGATCAATGGTTTCATCCACCTCTTCCTTGCCGGCCTTCTGGCCAATCTGATTGATAATGCTTTCTGGGGAGGCTCCCTTGACTACATCACCATTAAACCATTTTACACCTTCGACCTGAAAGACCTCTATATCACCCTTTGTGAACTCTTTCTGGTCACAGAGCTACTGGATAATCGCCTCTTAAAACGCTTTTTTCAAATGCCCAAAGAGGATAGCAAAAGGCTGAACCGCGATTTCATCCGCTTTGTTAAAAATGATCTCAGGATAGGAAGAAAGAAAGCGGAATAAACGGAGCCCCTACTACTGAATTATCCCCTCCTCCTTTAAAGTGATCATTAACTGGTAACACCGTTTTATGTCCTTCACCAGTGATGTTGCTGATATGGTGGCACCAGCTACTGCATCAATCTCTTTTCCTAGTGTGAGTTCCTCTCCCGCATAAGCCTCGAACTGACTCAGCCATTTCTTCTGGCAAATCGCAGCTCCATGTGAAGAGCGATAGACCGTAATGGTAAGACCCCTTACAGAAAGATCAGGAGCATAGGCAAGCAAATAATCGAAGTAGTCATACCGCCCCAAGGCCCGGGTCGACAACAGGTATCCAAGCACTACATCTTGCTGCTTCAACAAATATAGCCGGTCACCAGCCATCAGAGATTCAGCAAATGCATTGTCCTGATCAGGTAATAGAATAGCTTCTGCAGTTGAACCCTCCTGGAATATACTGTTTACAAACTTTACTTCCTTTTTTGTCAGAGGCTTGTGTTCCTGGGAGAGGACCCATGAAAAGCTGCTTAGAAAAACAATAATGCTTATAAGTCTCATTGGCATCAATCAAATATTAAAACCAAACAGCTACTCCTGCATTGAACTGCATTATTGAGTCATCGGTTCCCTTATTATTAAACCATTGAATATCTGCTTTCAACATAGCTCCTGCTGCCAGTTTCCAACCCAGTCCGACAGTCAGATCACTTCGTTGAAATTCTGGATTCTGCAGGATCGGATCTTCAGTGGATGCATGGGTGTTATACTCCTCATATCTGATAAAGGGGATCAGTCCGGACTCGAACATTTCAACATTATGAAGCAGGTCGTAGGACAATTCTACATACCATCCTCCAATAGAACTACCCAGATCGCTGCCGGTGAATTCATTGTAGGAAGAGGAGTTAGAGACCAAGCCCAGGTTAACCTGCCCCCTAAGCTGCAGTCCACCCAGTTGATACCTTGCATCCATGCCCAGCATGGACAGACCAACCACGGAAGAATCGGCAGAAGAAAGGGACTGACTGTCTGATTTTTCTATGGCAGAATATAGGGAAGACTGGGTTTTCCCAGTGTATCCTGAGAGGCCAAGCTGCAGACCAGGCAAGCCGAAATAATTGACCTTGAAGCTTAGGTTGGGTGAATTAATAATTGATTCAGCCCCTTTCTGTCGACCTTTCCGGAAGCCATTGGACCCACTCAAATTGGGTCCGTCATTATAGCCATTGAATCCATTGACCAGATATAACTGATAGGAAAGTGCTGCTGAAGGAAAGGTTCCTGTAAAGCCGGCTCCTATTTCACGCCAGGTCGTTGGTACTACATATTTATCAAGATTGGGCCGTTCGACCCCGTTAAATGTGGATGGCTCATGGTACTCATTGATAATTCCCATGGGAATCAGCATTAGTCCACCCCTTAACTTCAACCAGGGAAGTATCTCATATTGAAGGAAGGCCTGCTCCACAAAGACCTCCTTCACATGTTCCACCTCTATCTCGGTAATGAACTGGGTTTTCGCATTGAACTTGTATCCAAACATCAGGACCAGCCTGTGTACATCAAGTCCACCATTATTGTAGCTGCCATTATCCAGGAGCTGGTTATAGTCAATCTGGCCATACCCACCGATGGTTAGCCTGTCCTCTTCCTCCATCATTCGTCCTGCAGTATTACTTAACTCCTGTGCATGGACCCAAAGTGGGAAAAAGATCGCAACGCACATCCCAAGTGCTATCTTCCTGTGTACATTCTTCATCCTCCAAAATCTTTTAGTTGTGACTATGCAAACTAAGGCAAAATCACTGATAGAATGCGATTTACACTTGATGTGGAGAATGATTCTAAATAAGAAAGCATGGTGACAAGATGATAATCTGGCACTTATGGCACATGTTAAAATGCCTATTTAGAATAGAATACCTACATATGGGTATGCCCCTTCTGGGGTCAGGCTAGATTTCTTCAGCTGCCGAAATGGGATATCGTTCAAAAATCTTGGCGACCAGTTCGGGAAGTCCGGCTGCTCTCTGATCCGGATTGTATTCAAGTTCACCAACAGCTGCACAATGCCAGATATGTTTCATGCTCTGGTTATCGAACATATCCACGGCTATTGCGCGCTCCATATAATTATATACTCCTGAATAGCCATAGCCAGAGGCAGCCTGACGATGGTATACTGTGATCTTTATGGAAATATCTCCATCCTTATCAGCAAAGCTCAGTCCCCTCGTCTCAATCTCCTTGGCGAAAGCAACCCTGATGCGTTCCAGTTCCATACCGGTGATGGTCTTTTTATTACCCTCGCTAAAATCCATAAAATTATAGCTTGTGTATTGATCAAAGGTGGCTGAATCATCTATATCTGAATATAAGCTGACGGAGGATCCGCAAGCGCTTAGCAGTGCGGATAGGATGAAAACTGAAATTAGGTTTCGGGCCATATCTGTTTCTATAAGTTCAGTCTTAAAAACACAAATACTGTGCCACAGAAAGAAGGCATTACAAAACCCTGAATTCCATGCTGGTTAAAGCCTCTGAGACCTCCCATAATTGAGCTGCTACTTCATTTGTAACCAGCTTTTTACTGGGATAATCCACCACAGGCCAACCCTGCATTTTCAGCAAGCCTCCAGGACCAAAAAAGGCACCCTGCTCTACTCCATCCGCAGTGGCTGCATAAAGTGAAGGTAGTGCTCCCTTCTCCCCGGACTGGGCCAGCACCTTGTTGATTAGGTTCATAGCTTTGGCTCCCAGCTGCTTACCCTCAATCTTGGCGCTTTTGGCCTGGAGCTCTGTGTCGGCATAACCCGGGTGAGCGGCGGCAACTGTCACCCCGCTTCCAGTCTCAGTCACCCTATTGGCCAGTTCGCGAACGAACAAAAGGTTTGCCAGTTTACTCATACCATAAGCCCCCCATTTCTTATAACCCCTTTCCCAGTTTATATCATCGAAACGTATTTCCCCTATGAGGTGAGCCAGACTGCTTACCTGGATCACCCTTGATCCCTCTGTAGCAGATAGCACAGGCCATAGTATGGCTGTAAGCGCAAAATGTCCCAGATGGTTCACTCCAAACTGCATCTCAAAGCCATCCTCAGTCCTGTCGTAAGGAATAGCCATTAATCCCGCATTGTTAATAAGCAGATCCAGTTTCTCATGTGCTGCTGTAACCTTCAATGCAAACTCTTTAACCGACCCCAGGCT
>JAUVIT010000190.1 GCA_030592605.1 Bacteroidota bacterium | reverse complement strand
GTGGTGGTGCTTAAGAGGAAAAATAGTATGGCTGGAATATGGTATGTTTTTTTCATGGCAAGTGGTTTTATGCTAATTGGAATGTCTTAGCTACCGCAAATAGTGTTCCGGAATTTTATTAACTTTCTGCTTCTAACAATTCAGCATAAGATATCCCATGAAAAGAAGAGATTTTATCCAGAAAAGCGCAACCGCTGCAGCGGCAACAGGACTTATAACTACAATTCCCGGAACACTAAGTGCTTCCTCAAGAATCCTGGGTGCCAATGAAAGAGTCAATGTAGGTGCCATCGGTTTGAATGGCATGGGAATGTCCGACCTGAAATCTTTTCTTAAGATGGATGGAGTTGAATGTCTGGCACTTTGCGATGTAGACCGCAATGTACTGGAGAAGCGAGCTGCTGAGGTAGAGAAGATCCAGGGAAAGAAAGCCGTTTTGTACGACGACTACCGTAAACTGCTTGAACACAAGGATTTGGATGCTGTCATTATTGGTACTCCTGATCACTGGCATACACTGCCGATGATCGAGGCCTGCCAGGCCGGACTGGATGTATATGTGGAGAAGCCCATTGCCAACTCCATTGAAGAGATTGATTTGATGATTGCTGCCCAGAAGAAGTATGGGAGCGTGGTGCAGGTGGGACAGTGGCAGCGAAGTGATCCCCATTGGAAAAATGCAGTTGATTTCGTGCATAGCGGAAAACTGGGAAGAATCAGGACAGTGAAAGCCTGGGTTTACCTGGACTGGAAACATATGCTTCCGGTACAAGCCGACGGACCTGTTCCAGAAGGTGTGAATTATGATATGTGGCTGGGACCGGCACCCAAACGTCCCTTTAACATCAACCGCTTTCATTTCGACTTCCGCTGGTACTGGGATTATGCCGGCGGACTGATGACCGACTGGGGAGTACACCTGCTGGATTATGCCCTGTACGGAATGAATGAGTATGTGCCCAATTCGGTGATGTCCTCGGGTGGTAAATTTGCCTTCCCAGAAGACGCCAGGCAGACCCCCGACACCCAGTTTGCCATGTATGAGTTTGATAACTTTGGTCTGCTGTGGGAGTCAACCCTGGGTATTGGTCAGGGGAACTACGGCCGTGCACATGGCGTATCCTATATTGGTGAGAATGGTACCCTGGTGGTCGATCGCGGAGGCTGGGAAGTAATTGCTGAAGCTCCCCAGGGGAAACCCAGGATGGAAGCGGTTCCATTGATTAAAAAGGGAGGAGAGAGCGGACTGGACTTGCATGTGAAAAACTTCCTGGAGTGCATGAAAACCAGGGAGACCCCCAATGCCAGTGTGGAGATCGGGGGACATATTGCACGGATCGCCCAGCTGGGTAATCTTGCATTAAGAACTGGCCATAAAATCTTCTGGGATGGGGATAAGGGCGAAGTAATCGGAGATGAGAAGGCGGCAAAACTTACCCGTGCCAGCTACCGGTCGCCCTGGGAACTTCCTATATTATAAGGATTTAAGATTCAGACTAAAACCTGCCCGTAAGGCTGTAATCGCTTGTATTACAGTAGATCTGACTGAAAAAGGAAAAGCCAAAACGGTTGGTCTCCATTCTCCGGTCGATCCGAAGAATGGCATGGTTCTTTTTTACTCCAAAGTGTTTTTGAATCCGCTCATCAGCTGTAATGGCTTGAATTTTCTGTTCCCCACCCTTTACTTCTACCTGGTAATGTTTCCGGAGAATTTCGAACAGGGAACGGTTTTCAAAGGTCCGGGAGGTAAAGCGGGGCAGATTCAGATTGGGTATCATGGTGATGTCGTAGAAAACAGGTAAGTCATTAATCAGTCTGAGCCGCTCCATGTAGATACAGCCCATGCTTTTCTCCTTTTCGCTGATATCAAAACCAAAGGCCTGTTCCCAGCTGATAATTTTTGGTTTGAGAATGATTCTGGTGGTAAGATTATCTTGACCAATGGCGGAAGTGGTTCCGGTTAAGGAGAGAATACCAATCCCCTTAGGCTGACCCTGCACAATGGAACCTAAGCCCTGATGCCTGAGAATGAATCCGTCATTTACCAGCATATCCAGCGCCTTACGCACTGTGGGGCGCGTCAGGTGATGAGCAGCACACAGTTCATTTTCGGAAGGGAGCAGATCCCCTCTCTTATAGGTTCCATCCTCCATCAGCGTTCGCAGCTTTTCATACAATCTCCGGTAGGAGGGGGCTTCTTTTATAACCATTATAGTTGTAAATATAAGTAAAGTAAAAATATTTTCAAAACAGGCTTAAGTACTTAGAATGTAAAGACCAGTAAAACAGCAAGATAACCTTAGTTTGTCCGCTTTGTATTAATTAATTTTTGTAATAGAGAAAAAGCTGTTATATTTGTACTTGTATAGACAAGTAAATAAAAATACAATGGCCAATGCTGTAATAATGCCCAGGCAGGGACAATCGGTAGAGAGTTGCATTCTGACCGAATGGTATAAGTCGGTTGGAGATTCAGTCTCTAAAGGCGATTTGCTTTTTGCTTATGAAACAGATAAAGCCGCATTCGAAGAGGAGGCTCCTGAAGATGGAATCTTACTGGTCCGCTTTTATGAAGAGGGTGATGAGGTGCCTGTATTGTTGAATGTGGCTGTGATTGGAGCAAAAGGAGATGACTTTGAAGCGTTTCGTCCTGATGGAAGTGCTGTTGAAATCGCTGAGACTGTTTCAGAAACTGAGCTGCCAGTAGAAGAGGAAGTCAGCCCATCATCTGAAACTGTTTCAATCCCTCAACCAGGAAGCAATGGCTCATCCATCTCTCCCAGGGCCCGCAAACTGGCAAAGGAAAAACGAGTGGTAATGGAAGCCCTGGCAGGTACCGGTCCCGGCGGACGTATTATTGAGCGGGATGTGGTAGAAGCAATAAGACAGGGTAAGGTACTTACACCACTGGCGCAAAAGAAAAAGGAGGCGGAAGGACTGACTGTTCCTTGCGACCGTCCTGACTGTGGTAAGTATAAAGCAGGTGACCTGGTAGAGCCATCTTCTGCTCCAGCCACCACGGCTTCAAGTGAAGGAGTGGGTTCATTTTCAGATGTGCCTCTAAGCAATATAAGAAAGATCATTGCAGGTGCCATGCACCGTTCCCTGCAGAATTCAGCGCAGCTAACTCACCACCTCAGCGCCAATGCTGCACTTATGTTGCAATTGAGACGTGAAGTAAAAGTGAGACAGGAAGGAGGGTATCCCTACAATATCACGCTTAACGATATGGTATGCTATTCAGTGGTGCAGAGCCTCTTGCTACATCGCGGGGCCAATGCGCACTTTCTGGGCGAGCATATTCGCATCTTCGATCAGGTACATCTGGGACTGGCCGTGGATACAGATCGCGGATTGATGGTTCCGGCAGTGTTGAATGCCGATCGTT
Source organism: Bacteroidota bacterium (assembly GCA_030592605.1). Lineage (GTDB taxonomy): Bacteria > Bacteroidota > Bacteroidia > Bacteroidales. The sequence goes on along the minus strand of JAUVIT010000190.1, from coordinate 1,535 downwards.
ACTCTCTTCCGGAACTTTCAGTTCGATTGAAAGAGATTGCCGAAAGCTCCAAAAAAGGAAGCATATCTCCAGACCTTCTTGTACCTGAAGCGGCCACCTTTACCGTTTCAAATCTGGGCAACTACGGGGTGGAGATGTTTACCCCGGTCATCAACCTGCCCCAGGTGGGTATATTGGGAGTGAATACCATTATTCAGCGACCTACTACGTTGGCCGATGGAAGCTTTGGTTTTCAGCCTTTTATGGGACTGTCACTTACCTATGACCACAGGGCGATTGATGGAGGACCAGCCACATTGTTCCTGGCCGAAATCAAGAAGCAGATCGAGCAACTCTCACCAGCTTTACTCTAAGCAATAACTCATTAACTTAATAACCCATTAACCATACCCACATGCCAAAAACACAATTCATTAATCCGGCAGACGTACGAAAATCAAAAACGCTGGAGCTTGGATCCATCCCCGTCAATCAGTATGATAAGACTATAAAAGAGGAGCTTGTACGCTTTTCCAAGGATGATCTGATCCGTATTTACAGGGATATGTTGATCATCAGGGAGTTTGAAACCATGCTCAACCTGATCAAGACAACAGATGAGTACAAAGGAGTGCCCCATTCCCATCCGGGTCCGGCTCACCTTTCCATCGGACAGGAAGCTGCCGCTGTGGGAATGGCCTATAAGTTGGATATCAATGACTATATCTTCGGATCTCACCGCTCCCATGGTGAGATTCTGGCCAAAGGACTCTCAGCCATACAGAAGCTGGATGATGATACCCTTTATGGGATCATGAAGAATTTCTTTGATGGTCGCATCCTGGGCATTGTTGAGAAAGGACACAAAGGGGATATGAAGTCACTGGCACTGAAATTCCTGGTTTACGGAACACTGGCTGAGATATTTGCACGGGAAACAGGCTTTAATAAAGGGCTGGGCGGTTCCATGCATGCTTTCTTTACCCCCTTTGGAATTTACCCCAACAATGCTATTGTGGGAGGTTCGGGCGATATTGCCGTGGGTGCTGCTCTCTATAAGAAAGTGAACCGGAAGTCTGGTATTGTAGTGGCTAACATTGGGGATGCATCTCTGGGATGCGGCCCTGTATGGGAAGGAATGACTTTTGCAGCCATGGACCAGTTTCGTGAGCTGTGGGAAGGTGAAATGAAGGGGGGATTGCCCATCATTTTCAATATCATGAACAACCAGTATGGGATGGGCGGACAGACCTGCGGGGAGACCATGGGTTATGCCATTGCAGCCAGAGTAGGGGCCGCACTCAATGCGGAAAAAATGCACACTGAACGTGTCGATGGATATAACCCTCTGGCAGTGATTGATGCCTACGAGCGAAAAATGAAGATTATTGAAGAGAAAAAGGGTCCGGTATTCCTGGATGTGCTTACCTACCGATTCAGTGGGCACTCTCCTTCCGACTCTTCGTCCTATCGCTCGAAGGAGGAGGTTGAAGCATGGGAATCAGTTGATTCCATACACTCCTTTAGTAAAGAGTTGCTGGATGCAGGTGTGGCCG
>JAUVIT010000227.1 GCA_030592605.1 Bacteroidota bacterium | reverse complement strand
GTTGCAGGATTGGGGTCTCCACCTCCAGGTAACCTTTTTCATTGAACAGATTCCTCAGGGAGGTGTAAATCTGTGTCCGTTGTCTGAAGAGTTCTCTGGACTGGGGATTGACAATCAAGTCCACGTAACGCTGACGGTAACGGTATTCAGCATCGGTGACCGCATCATAAATCTTACCATCAGCTTCCTTCACAATGGGCAAGGGTTTGATGGATTTACTCAGGATGGTCATCTCCTTTACATGGACCGATATTTCACCCACCTGGGTTTTGAACGCATAGCCTCTGATACCTATAATATCCCCAATATCGAGTAACTTCTTAAATACAGTATTGTATAAGGTTTTATCCTCGTCCGGACAGAGATCGTCCCGGCGCAGGTATATTTGGATCCGTCCTGAGGAGTCCTGAATTTCTGCAAAGGAGGCACTCCCCATGATGCGTCGGCTCATGATCCTTCCGGCCAGGGTAATATCTTGCAAAGCTGCTTCTTTCTCCTCAAAACCAGAGCTGATCTCAGCTGCACTATGGCTGATTTCAAATAGCTCCGGGGGGTAAGGATTGATGCCAAGTTTTTTGATTTCTTCAAGAGAGTTTCTTCTGATTAGCTCCTGTTCGCTTAGCTCGGAAATATGCATTTTTATAATTATTTTTCAGGTCACAAAGGTATAAAAAAGATTATGTTAATTTTGCAGGGAGAGGGGGGAAGCGTGCCTGCCAAATTTCCATAAAATCATGAATAAAAACTGGGCCATAAAAGCATCGGGCAATGAAGAAGCAATTGCTTCATTGGCCAGTGAACTTGGCATTGACCGGCCCCTGGCCCAGTTGCTTACCCAGCGAAATATTAACACCTACCAGGAGGCAAAGGATTTTTTTCGCCCCGATCTCGCCAATCTTCACGATCCTTTCCTTATGAAAGATATGGATGTGGCCATCAAGCGTATCCAGGAGGCCATCCAGGCAGGCGAGAAAGTGATGATTTATGGGGATTATGATGTAGATGGCACCACGGCAGTTGCCCTGGTCTACTCCTACTTCAAGGGCCACTTCAAGGATATAGATTATTACATTCCTGACCGCTACGATGAGGGTTACGGAATCTCTCTTAAGGGAATCGATTATGCGGCTCAGCATGGTTTCAGCCTGATTATTGCACTTGATTGTGGAATCAAGGCAGTAGATAAAATTAAATATGCCAGTAAAAAGGGAGTGGAGTTTATTATATGTGATCACCACAATCCGGGCGATGAAATCCCAGACGCAGTTGCAGTACTGGATGCCAAACAAGAGGGATGTAGCTATCCCTTCAAGGAGCTTTCAGGTTGTGGAGTGGGATTGAAACTTGTTCAGGCCTATGGAATAAAGACCGGATTGGATGCCAACAAGATTTATGACTATCTCGACCTGGTGGTGGTCAGTATAGCTGCCGATATTGTTCCAATTACAGATGAGAACCGGATCATGGCTCATTTTGGGCTGAAGAAGCTGAATGATAATCCCTCCATTGGCCTGAAGGCCATCAAGGCGGTGGCTGGAATTGATAGAAAAGGCATCACCATTGAGGATATTGTTTTCAAGATCGGTCCAAGGATCAATGCTGCAGGTAGAATGGAGTCGGGTAAGAAATCGGTTGATCTCCTGGTTTGTGATAACGGGACCGATGCCCATATCATGGGTAAAAAGATTAACGATTTCAACCTGGATCGCAGGAATATTGATACCGAGATTACCCGTCAGGCCATTGATATGATTCAGAGCGATGCATCGTTGAAGAAGAAAAATTCTACGGTACTCTATAATCCTGAGTGGCACAAAGGGGTGATCGGAATTGTAGCATCCAGATTGCTGGATCATTTTTATAAACCTACAGTGATCCTGACCAAATCCAATGGACTGGTTACCGGATCGGCCCGGTCGGTGAATGGTTTTGACCTCTACCAGGCTATTGAATCATGCAGCGATCTGCTTGAGAATTTCGGAGGACATAAATATGCAGCGGGTCTGACCATGAAGGTTCAGAACCTACCCAGGTTCAGGGAGCGCTTTGAAAGAATTGTTTGCGATACTATAGACCCTGAGCAGTTGATACCCGTGGTGGAGATTGATACGGAGTTGCAACTCACAGATATTACAGATAAGTTCTTCAGAATCTTAAAGCAATTTGAGCCTTTTGGTCCTGAAAACATAAGCCCGGTATTTCTATCAGAGAATGTTGTCGACAACGGCTATGGACGTACGGTGGGGACTAATGGAGAACATTTGAAACTAACCCTGATCCAGGAAGAGAATCCCTTCAAGGTATTTCCCGCCATTGGGTTTCACCAGGGAAGTCGTTTTGGAAAGATCAACAAAGGAGCTCCCTTTGATATATGTTACCAGTTGATGGAGAATGAATTCAGGGGCAGAGTCAGTCTCCAGATCAACCTGCTTGATATGAAGTTTGATTAGAGCTTTAAGAGTAGCTGAATCCCTGTTTCCCATTGTTGATTTCCGTGATTCCTTAGGCCGGATATTTTTGCTGAAACTGAGAATCCCTTCAAAGGTTTTAAAGTGAACAGGAGGGTGGTTTTTTGTCCGTTTCCGTAGAAAGCTGGAAAGCTGAAATTATAGTAAAAATCCGGTTCATAGAGATAGATCCTGTTCTCCCAGTTGCTTACATGGAAGAGTACAAACTGGACTGTTGCTTTAAAATACTTTGAGGTAGAAAGTGTTATTTGTTGCAAGGCTGCGTAGCCTGGAGCTGAGTTCTGCTTCTGTGAGTAGTACGAAAGGACCAGCCGGCTCTGCCACCTGAACCGATCATGGTGGAAATAAATCAGCCGAGCGTCGAACCTGCTAATCCTGTTATCCTGCAGGGGACGGATTTTGCTTGTAAGATCTGCCGGGCTTGTTTGCCAGGATTTGTTTACCACTCTGGCCCGCCACTGAAGTATTTTGTTTGTGGGATTTTGCAGAGATAGATCCAGTCTGTATCCGATCGAAGGAAAATGGCAAAGGTATCGGGGCAAAGGGTAGCGGAACAGTTCACCGGTGAGTTTTGCTATGATGTATTTTCCGGGCTCCATATGAAGATGAAAAGCGATTCCCTGTTCATTTCTGATATGGCTGCCTGAACCATAGGAAGAAGGCAGAGCACCCCGGTACCCTGCTCCATAATGGTGAACCAGCAGCCTACCCCGTACATAATCGTTGAAGTGATATAAGGTCCCAAGCAGGAAAGCCTGGGAGCGAAAGTCGCTGGTCGACAGTTCTCCAAAAATCTGGAGTTTTCTCTTATACCAGTTTCCATGTATGCTGACCATTTGTTGTGGAGATGGATCTGGGTTTTCCTTCAGCATTGCCAGGGCTTTGTTACTTGGGCCCGCCCATTCACTTCCGTACATAAGCCCCATTGCTAGATTCTGGTGCTTGTAGAGCAATTGAATTCCTGAGTGTATTCTGTAGGCCAGCTCTCTTGCTTCCAGTTCACTTTTGCTCCGGTAGAGCCCGGAGCTCCGCTGATAATCAAGCCAATTATATGCCATACTATCATTTGTAAATGCCCTTGGTGAGAGACTGAATTTGTGGTATGATGCCCAGAGCAATACTTGGAATTTTTTCGTCCCCATTTTGCAGGCCAATCCCTGTTCGTACATGGTTTCGCTAAGGGAAGCATAGGGCCTGATTCTGGAAAGTGATTGCTGGTTGATTCGGAAGTCACCGGCCCGATGGAAAAAACCGGCACCATTGACCAGGCCTACTCCCTGGTTCAATTTATAGTTGCCGAGCACCAAATGTTTGACAAATCGATCTCCTACATAGGAGAGGTAGCCCGAAAGAAATTGGGGCCTGTTCCGATAAAGAAAAAGTTCCCCGGCGTCTTTTTCATAGCTAAGAGCCATGGAAAGCTTTTTCCAGGGATGAGCTTTGATTCTGATAGCCGTTTTTAGTGGAGGCCCGGCATATGTGGGTTTGTCTCCTGAAGCAGAATCCACCTGGTAGGCATCTCCCACTGGCAAAGATTTTTCTAAATTGACCATAAGCATACTTTTCCTATGGGTTTTTCTTCCAGGAATATTGGTGGTTTTTAAGCTTACATAGGGTTCAATTTCAAATACTTTTGATGGATGAAAGCCGGGGAGAGCGGCCAGTTCATAGATGGAAAAGATTGGTCCGTATTTTTCAAGGTACTTCAGCAACATATGGACCTGATAGGAAGTAAAAATACCCGAAGCTTCAAGATCTTCTAATGAGGCATGGTTCAGGTCTATGCGTGAGGGCCTGGAGTCAGGATATTCACCTGGATATGTTTCAGGGATGATGACTGCTTCGTTCCTGTATAGCAGGTCTTCCATATCCTGTGAGCTAAGAGGTGCTTGCTGAGCCTGAAGCTGGGCTGGGATCCATGCCATAAACAGCAGGAAGAGCTTTGGTGTCTTACCATGCATGCGTTAGTGATGTTAGGGGTGAAATCCCGGTATCGGCCCGGT
>JAUVIT010000076.1 GCA_030592605.1 Bacteroidota bacterium | reverse complement strand
CCGCATGTGTGGCAGTCAGCGAACCGGGTTTGTATATGTTATCTGTCTGGTAAAAAACAAAGAGGGGATCCTCAGCTGTGTTCCCGGGTGGATAGCTTAGCGTATCCACGTAATCGGCAGTGGAGGAGCTAATCTGTGCCATGCTCTCCTGCAGGGAAAAAAGGGCCAGGATCAATCCCACTGCCAAAGCCAACAAATACTTTTTATCAACCGCTCCGGGTAGTGTCATGATCAATATTTATTCTATAAACGAATTATTCCCAAATTATTATACAATCGGCGCGGGCGTAAAAATGCAACTTTTGGCTTAACTGTGCAATAATTTATGCTTTCCTCTTCGATTGCAGGGGATTATTATCCATTAACATATACTATCTTAGTCAGCCAATAAAAAAACAGGTGGGTGTGGAAGCTATTACAAAGGATTTGAACGAGGCGCAACAGGAGGCGGTAATGAACCATAAAGGACCTGCGCTGGTCATAGCCGGAGCAGGGTCCGGGAAAACACGGGTATTGACCTACCGTATTGCCTATCTGTTATCCATGGGTATCCCCCCATCGAGGATTCTGGCCCTGACCTTCACCAACAAAGCGGCCAATGAGATGAAGGAGCGGATCGCCGCCATGGTCTCTCCAGATCTGGCACGCAATCTGTGGATGGGAACTTTTCACTCCCTTTTTTCCAGGATTCTGCGCCGTGAGGCGGAAGTGCTTGGATTTCCTTCCAACTTTACCATCTACGACACCATCGATTCGCGGAGCCTGGTGAAGACCATTGTCAGGGAGCTCAGTCTCGATGAGAAAATATACAAACCCTCCGAGGTATTTGGACGAATCTCGTCAGCCAAGAACAACCTGGTTACCCCGGATGTATATCTGAGTAGTGGCGAGTTCCAGGTAAGAGACCAGGTATCGCGCCGTCCGCGACTGGGTGAGATTTATGATCGTTATGTGAAACGATGCAAACATTTTGGAGCAATGGACTTCGATGACCTCCTGTTGCATACCAATCTGTTATTCAGGGACCATCCGGCTGTGCTGGACAAATACAGGGAGGCCTTTGATTATGTGCTTGTGGATGAGTACCAGGATACCAATTACTCCCAGTATCTGATTGTGAAAAAGCTAAGCGAGATCCACCGTAACCTTTGTGTGGTGGGAGATGATGCTCAGAGCATTTACTCATTCAGGGGGGCTCGCATCGAGAACATGCTGAACTTTAAGAATGACTACCCCGACTACCGCATCTTTAAATTGGAACAGAACTACCGATCCACACAAACCATTGTCAATGCAGCCAATAGTGTAATTAAAAAGAACAGGGGACAGATCTCCAAGGAGGTTTTTTCGAAGAATGAAAATGGTGAACTCATACGTGTGCTGAAGGCTCCTAACGATCGGGATGAGGGATACATGGTGGCCGGTCACATCTCTGACCTTCGTTTCAGAGAGCAACTGGAACATAAAGATTTTGCCATTCTCTACCGGACCAATGCACAGAGTCGCATCTTTGAGGAGAGTCTTCGCAGGATGAATATTCCCTATAAGGTCTTTGGTTCAGTTTCCTTTTACCAGCGCAAGGAGATCAAGGATTTGCTGGCCTATTTCCGACTTACGGTCAATCCCAGAGACGACGAGTCCTTGAAGCGAATTATCAATTACCCCATGCGTGGAATAGGGAAAACTACACTGGAAAAGTTGAATGGCTATGCAGAAAAGCTGGATTCACATATCTGGGATGTGCTAACGCACCTGGACCAGGTGAACTTGGGATTTAACAAGGGAACCCTGATCAAGTTGCAGGGCTTCACCCAGATGATCAAGAGTTTCCGGCAACGCCTGCCGGAGATGGAGGCCTTCGACCTGGCCTATACCATTGCCAACGAAGCTGGAATTATTAAGGACCTGCAGGCCGACCGGACCCCGGAGAATGTGAGCAGGTTTGAGAATATTGAACAGCTGCTAAACGGGATAAAGGATTTTACTGATGATCCGGAGCGGGAGGGAGAGATGAATCTTGGCAATTACCTGCAGGAGGTGACATTGATGACCGATATGGACCAGGATAAGGGGGAAGACCGGAACAGGGTGACTTTGATGACCATCCATTCGGCCAAAGGGCTCGAATTTAAACACCTGGTGATTGCCGGAGTAGAGGAGGAGCTCTTCCCTTCACCGATGAGCACAGATAATCCCAAGGACCTGGAGGAAGAGCGCAGGCTTTTCTATGTGGCACTGACCCGGGCCGAAAAAAGTGCTATCATCACCTATGCGGCACTCCGTTATAAATGGGGCATTCAGAACGCCTGTTCCCCCAGCCGGTTTATCAAGGAGATCGATTCCAAATATCTGGATCTGCCACCCGACTTCTATCCGGTGCTTCCTGGCTTAGGAGCCGCGGGAGAAAAAGAGAAGTTTGTTCCGGAAGCCTATCGCAAAGTGATGGAAAGCAGGAAACAGCCCTCCCAGATTCAGTCCGGCGGTCGTAAAATGGTCAATGTGAACCAGGCCACCCCTAACTCACCATCTGCTTCCTCGCAGCCACCTAAAGATTTCGTTCCTTCCGATCCTGGAATGATCAAAGTGGGTACCCGGGTGGAGCACCCTCGTTTTGGAATAGGGGAGGTACATCAACTGGAAGGCGCGGGCTCCAATATCAAGGCTACAGTGCTATTTCCCATCGGAACCAAGCAATTGCTGCTCAAGTTTGCCAAGCTCAGGGTGGTGGATTAAAAAGAAAGAAGTACTTTTGTAAAAAATTTCAAACAATGACATACGATTATAATTCCAGCCGAAAGAAGTTGATCCTGCCTGAATATGGAAGGAATATCCAAAAGATGGTGAACCATATCAAGACCATTGAGGATCGTGACGAGCGTAACAAGGCAGCCAAGACGGTAATAGGCGTGATGGGAAACCTCAATCCACATCTGAGGGATGTGAACGATTTTAAACATAAACTCTGGGATCACCTGGCCATCATTGCTGATTTTGATCTTGATATTGATTCGCCTTACCCCTGGCCTGAGCCAGAGTCATTGCAGAGCAAGCCTGACAAGGTTCCTTATCATCAGCACAGGAGGATTGCCAAGAAGCACTATGGCCGCTCTATTGTCCTGATGATCGAAAAAGCAGTTGCCCTGGAAGCTGGCGAGGAGAAAGACGATCTGGTGAAGATGATTGCTTACCATATGAAAAAATCATATCTCACCTGGAACAGGGAGGCTGTAAGCGACAGTGAGATTTTTACAGATATGAAGACACTCTCAGGAGGCATTCTAATAGCGAATCCCGATCTGAAATTGCCTGAAACCAAGGATATCCTTGCTAAGAACCGTCCCATCAATCCCAAGAAAAAGGGTGGCGGTAAAAAGGGCAAGCACCAATACCAGCAACACCAGCACAAGCAGTAGTCAGTTTATATCTGATCCATGGGGAAGTTTCACATTGAGGGAGGAAAACGCCTGAAAGGGGAGATCACACCCCAGGGTGCCAAAAATGAAGCACTTCAGATTCTATGTGCCACCCTGCTGACTTCTGAGGCTGTTACCATTGAAAACCTTCCACGAATCAAGGATGTGCTCTTGCTAATCCAGCTACTTCGGGATTTGGGTGTTGATATTGAACAACTTAGCGATAGTTCGTACCGTTTCCGTGCGACCGAGGTTGATCTCACTTATTTCCTCACCGATGCCTATATTCAGCAAAGTGCATCTCTCCGGGGATCTGTGATGATCCTGGGTCCGCTGCTGGCCCGTTATGGGAAAGCAGTGCTGCCCAAGCCCGGAGGGGATAAAATCGGACGGAGAAGACTCGATACCCATTTCCTTGGTTTCCAGGCACTGGGAGCCACCTTTGATTTTGATCATGCCGAGAACTTTTACAAGGTAAATGCCTCCAGGTTGAAGGGGACCTACATGCACCTGGATGAGGCATCGGTAACCGGAACAGCCAATATTATTATGGCCTCTGTGATGGCAGAGGGAACAACGACCATATACAATGCAGCCTGTGAGCCCTATATTCAGCAGCTCTGTAAGATGTTGGTCCGGATGGGAGCCACCATTGATGGCATAGGATCCAACCTGCTTACCATCCATGGAGTGGATTCCCTGGGAGGATGCGAACACACCATATTACCCGATATGATTGAGGTGGGTAGTTTTATCGGGATGGCTGCCATGACAAAGTCTGAGCTCACCATTAAAGATGTGGCCTTTGAACAGCTTGGCATAATTCCTGGCTCTTTTCAACGCCTGGGCATCACACTGGAAAGGCGCGGGGAAGACCTTTATGTTCCTGCACAAGAGCACTATACCATTGAAACCTTCATCGACGGTGCCATTATGACCATTGCAGATGCTCCATGGCCCGGGCTGACTCCCGATCTTTTGAGTGTTATCCTGGTAACTGCTACTCAGGCGAAAGGCAGCATACTAATCCACCAGAAGATGTTTGAGAGCCGCCTCTTTTTCGTGGATAAGCTAATAGATATGGGAGCACAGATTATTCTGTGCGATCCACACCGGGCTACCATAATCGGACTGAATCATGACATCCGTCTCCGATCCACCACCATGTCCTCGCCCGATATTCGTGCAGGAGTAGCCTTGCTGATTGCAGCCATGTCGGCTGAAGGAACCAGTACGATCTACAATATTGAGCAGATCGACCGGGGCTATGAAAACATCGATGCCAGGCTCAACAGGCTGGGTGCCTCCATCCATCGGGAACCTTAATCTACAAGATTTCTTAACTTTGACCACAAGCCTAAATCTGAAATATGAAAACTGTATTATACCTTATTATTACCTCCCTGTTTCTTATATCCTGTAGTTCCAGGGGTGGGAATGGGACCCTTACCAAGGCTCCGGCAGAGGAGCAGAACGGAGTAAAAACCGGAATCGATATTGGTGACAGGGCTCCTGAACTTGTTTTTGAATCCCCAGATGGGGAGAAGATTTCCCTCTCCTCCCTACGGGGTAGGATGGTCCTGATCGATTTCTGGGCTGCCTGGTGTTCCCCCTGCCGGCATGAAAATCCTAATCTGGTTAAATCCTATCATCGTTTTAAGGATAAAGAGTTTGTCAATGGATCGGGTTTTACTGTTTACGGGGTATCCCTTGACAGGAGTATGGAGGCCTGGGTCGCTGCCATTGAGAAAGACGATTTGGTGTGGGAATCCCATGTAAGCGATCTGAAATACTGGCAATCTGTCCCTGCAGCCATGTATGGGGTAATGAGCATTCCTGCAAACTTCCTGATCGATGGGAGTGGTGTTATTGTTGCCAAAAGCCTTAAGGGCGAATACCTGGATAGTAAGCTGAAGGAGCTATTGAAGTAGAGAACCATCGAATTTTTTCAATCTGCCGATAGAAAAAGATCGTAGTTGCCTGGATTTACCACCATCGTACTGTGTACAGGATAATTTCTGGTGAAGGTGAGCGGGAACTTGGCTTTTTTGTCAGGATTCCATTTGAATTCGAAGGCCTTGATTTTACCATCTGCTTCCTCAAGGTAGTCAATTTCTTGCTGTTGCCTGGTTCGCCAGAAATATTTGTAACCATGAAAACCAAGGAAGGTATTTCGCTTGTGTCTTTCCGATACCAGGTAGTTTTCCCATAGTGCTCCTACATCACTTCTATTTGCCAAAGGACCCAGATTTCCGATCAGGGTATTACGGATCCCGTTGTCAAGAAAATATATCTTTTTGTTCTTTTTTATCTCGTTTCTCAGGTTTCTGGAAAAAGCAGGCAATTCGAAGATAATAAATGCTTTCTGTAGTAGGTCGATATAACGTTCAACCGTGTGGGAAGCTATTCTGGCTTCTCCGGCTAATTCCGATATATTCACTTCATGTCCAACCTGCCATGCAAGCAAGGTGACAATTTTCTCCAGTTCTTTAGGTTTTCGGATGTTTCCATATTTGAAGACATCTTTGTACAGGTAGCTGCTGCTCAGTTCTGTTAACAAATCTTTCTCCTGTCCGGGATTCGTAACAATTTCCGGATAGGAACCAAAAATCAATCTGCTCTCAATCTGCTGAATCTCTTTTCTAAGACTATGATGTGCCGACATTTCGGAAAAGGCCATGGGATACAGAAAGATCTCAAATTTGCGCCCGGTCAGAGGCTCATTCAACTTATTTGCCAATTCGAAAGCTGATGATCCTGACAGGATCGGGCAAACACCAGGGAGGGAATCAATGATGATCTTGATTTTTCTCCCAATCTCGTCTATTTCCTGGGCTTCATCAATAATGAGGTACTTATTCTTAGCAATAACTCTTTTTAATCGCTCTCTTGAGTTGTCCGAGAGCAAAGCGGCATCCGCATGATCGTCACCGTTTAGCCACATGTAATCCCCATCCAGTTGAGGGGTGATCATCTTTAGCAGGGTCGTTTTTCCGCATTGACGGGGGCCATAGATGATAATGGCCCTTTGACGCTTAAACCTGCTGGTGATCATGTGGAGAGGTATCCGGGGAATCATGGGTGAAATATAGCAAAAATCAACATAACTTCAAAATAGTTATAATAATACTGAAGATAACGTTTGTTTTGTACTGCAAATGAGTACTCCCTCCCAGCACCTGATCAAAGCAAAAAGGGCCCCCATCATGGATGCCCTTTATGTAATCAGGTTTCAATTCCCTAAGTCCATACTGCCCCGGGACTGGAGGTGAGAGACGAAAGGATAATAAAAAAGGGCCCCTATAAATATTAGCTTCGCTGAGCTCGCAAGCTCGGTTCGCTTGCGAAGATTTTAAGGGCCCGTTTTATTAATCCTGAAGTATTTTCTACTCCTCCTCCTGTTCAGCTGCGTATGCTTTCAACAGTTCATCCTGGATCTCTCCAGGCACCTGTGCATACTCATCGAACTTCATACTATACATGGCACGTCCACTGGTCAGTGAGCTCAGTGAAGTGGAGTATTTATTCATCTCCGCCAGGGGTACTTTAGCTGTGATCTTTTCAAAGCCCTTTTCGCTGGCCATACCCTGTACGATGGCACGGCGTCCCTGTAGATCACTCATTACATCACCCATGTAGTCGGAGGGTACCAGCACCTCTACTTCGTAAACCGGCTCCATGATCTTAGGACCGGCTATCTTGAAGGCCTGGCTGAAGGCGTGTCGTCCAGCCAGCATAAAGGAGATCTCATTGGAGTCAACAGGGTGCATCTTACCGTCATATACATAGACGCGGATGTCACGGGCGTATGAACCGGTCAGTGGTCCCTCGTCCAGTTTCTCCATG
>JAUVIT010000072.1 GCA_030592605.1 Bacteroidota bacterium | reverse complement strand
ATCTATCGTATGACGTCCACCACCCCCGAAGTCAGGTTTATCCAAAATATCAATAATCAATCTACTTGGATCCGCTAGCTCAACTCGATTACTCTCAAACCAAATGGCCTTTGTCCCAAAAAAAAGTTCAGGTTTCTTTACCAGTATTCTGAACTTCATTCCATTAATTGATTGAATCGACTTCCGTTGTGGATTTTGCGATACAAGCGATATACTATTAAATATTTGCTCCGTTAAATCCCAATGTTCTGCAGCTGACCAGCCAGAAATGTAAGCTGGTTCAAATAACTTTGATGCAAGTGTCCAGGATTCTTCATTCGCAGAAGTTAACGAAAGTGCTGATAATGGAACAATTGTATAGACACCTCGCTTGACTCTTTGGAGCCATCCTTTCTGAGAGAGCCTTCTTAGAATCTGATTTGCCGTCTCTCTTGAACACTTGCGAATTTCAATTACATCATCTGAAGAAACAGTGATCTTTTCATTTGCGGTGAACAAGCTGATTAATTCCCGTTCCTGGCGGCTTAGGCCAAGCATTTGATTTTCCTTCATGATATTATCAGTGCCATTAATGACTATATCTGTCACTTAATTCACTACAAATGTAATGAATTATATTATGAATGTGAATAATGACACTTTCTGTCGCTATCCGTACTTATAATATAGATACAAGAAGGGAGGAGTATCCTTATAATTTTCGTCTACTCTCTTACTTGTCTGCCAAAAATCTCAATTGGCGGTCCATCTATCTCGCCCACCTCTTCGGAGGCAAATCCGTTATTAATCAGGATATGCCGGGATGCAACATTGTTTGGATCAGTGTTCCCATAAACCCTGGTGAGATTGTGATCCGCTATGGCTACTTCCAGAAGCATATATCCAAGTTCTGCTTCCTGAGGCTTCTCTTTTGTAATCTCCAGCTTTACAAAACCCTAAAACTTCCAAAGGATCAATGAGGCTTATTTTCGAACCTATCGGCTTTCAACAATTGTGGCTAATTATATGGAATATCCCTGTAATATTGAAATAGTATTTCAAATTTACAGGGATAAGTAAGTTGAAGTCATGGTATCGCATTTTGCGATACCAATAAAACAACACCTTGGAAACACAAGACCATATATTATTACAGAACTCGAATGCGTTAACGCAACCATTGGCTTGAGTTATCTATCTTTAGTCAAAGATATAGATTTGAACCCTGACAATAAATACTAAAATGAACTTCTTGAAGCGACTATTATTTCCACTACTTGCAATATTGCTGAGCGCCTGCCCCTATGATCCTGACGACTATGAGTTTGAGTATGATACTATTGTTACGGATTCCCCGGTAAATCTGAAAGGGATCAATTCCCAGCACGACGATTACAATGCTGCTATGCCCTATCCGGCAGGAAGTTATGGCTTATATTTTTCATCCAACAGAAACAGCGGTGGCTCAGATTATGATATTATCCATTGGGACGTGTATTTCTCCTACCATGAAAAAGACGATGTGCTGGACGTACATTACTCGAATCCCGGTGAATATAACATCTTTGATAATACGCTCTTTACCTTGATAAACTCATCTGACGATCAATTGGGACCCCATACGTTTTTCGGCCCGAAGGAATTCAGCTATTTCTTTTATGCTGATAACCAGGGTGGAGATTTTGACATCAGGTTCGCACACTATTTTAAATCAGATTTTGGAACCTACGGAGCCACGAATGCGATCCATGGTCCGGATACCCTGAAGGTGATCAATTCGGATGAAGATGATCTCTACCCAAGCATTACGGAGGATCAAAGCAGCATGTTCTTTTGTAGCAACAGGGACCATGAGCACTTTAATATCTACAGCATCCCTTTGCCCGGAGCAGATAGCTTGCATGATTTTTTCAAAGGTGGGGATGTTGTGGAACCCGACTTAAATGCGATTCTTTCCAGCGATTACAATGACAAGTGTCCCTACCTTTACCAGGATGTCATGGTATTCACCTCAGACAGGGAAGGTGGGCAGGGTGGTTTCGATCTTTACTATTCACTTTATGAAAACGGGGCGTGGACTACACCGGTAAACTTCGGACCGGAAATCAATACGGAATATGATGAATACAGACCCATCATCTTTTCCTTTTTCGAATTCCAGAATCTTATGATCTTCTCTTCCGACAGACCCGGTGGATTGGGAGGTTTTGATTTGTACATGGTGAAAGCCGACAGCTATATCCAGTCATTGAAATTGTAAAAGTAATTCCAGCACCCCAAGTATTACTCTTATATGAAAACCCAGCTACTACAAGTATTTTCCCTTTTGGTGATCTTGATCCTTCCCTCATGTGACCGAAACGAAAATCCGCCTGTAATTGCAGACCAGTTTTTTTACCTGGATGAAAACAGCAGAATCGGAACCCTGGTTGGGACCGTTGAAGCGAGGGACCTGGATGAGCAACAGTCCTTAACTTTCGAGATTGTTGAGGGAAATTCTGAACATACCTTTACATTAGAATGGAATACAGGAAAGCTGTTGGTCAGAAATAACGAAGCATTAGACTTCGAGACGACTCAAAGAATAGATCTGCAAATACTGGTATGCGACAACCACTCTAACGATCCCAAGGAGTCAAGCGCCAATATTTCTGTGGTTTTGAATAATTTGAATGAGCATGCCCCTGAAATTAAAGATCAAAGGTTTTCGGTATTCAAAGGGAGTGAGGCGGGGACAATCATTGGAAAAGTTATTGCTACTGATATAGATTCTGATCAGTCTCTGACATTCAAGATGGAGGCTGGCAACGAAGCCAAGGTCATTCAACTGGATACCATAAGCGGTCTAATCACAGTAAAGGATGAAAGCTGGTTTGACGACAGCCTTAATCAGGAATTGGTTTGTATGGTCTCCGTTTGTGACAATGATAGTGCGCAAGCCATGAAAAACGATGCACTAATTACAATTTGGGTCATGGAAACTCTGTCCACGACCATTGATATAAGTGGTTATGCTCAGAAGGGACCTTTTATACTGGGATCCTCAATTGCAATCTCTGAGTTAACTGATGATCTTCAGCCAACCGGGCGGGTATTCTCGACCCAAATCGCCGATAATTCGGGGATATATAATCTCCCCGCCGTAGAACTTGAATCCCGGTACATACTTATTACAGCAGATGGATTCTATTTCAATGAGCGAAGCGGCGAGCTTTCAGAAGCTCAATTGACGATTCACAGTCTTGTTGATACATGGGACCGGGAATCTTTCAATATAAATATGATATCACACCTCCAAAAGGATCGAATCTTTGAGCTAGTGAAGGGAGGCATGGGATTTGGAGAAGCAAAACGAAGAGCCCAATCTGAAATACTGGATATTTTTGGATTTACCAGCATGGACCAACTTGCTTCTGAAGAAATGAATATTGCCAGATCGGGGGATGATAATGCGATGCTTTTGGCAATCTCCATCATTCTGCAGGGATACCGGACTACCGGGGAGTTCTCTGAATTTATGAGCCGCTTGATAATAGATTTCAGAGGAGATGGAATCCTGGACGATGAGTCCATCGGTGAGGAACTGATCAACGCTATCAACACTGCCAATCTGCAGGATATCAGACAAGCCATCGAGCAGAGATATGCAGGACTTGGTATCGAATATGAGATACCTGATTTTGAAAAGTATATAGACCAGTTTATTGAGAATTTCGGTATTGAGCCAACAAATCAGTTCGTATACCCGGCGAGCGGAAGCAATGGCCTTAATTATCTTAACCCTGAAGTGAATGTAGCAAAGTTAAACTGGGATGAAGTCTGGGGACACTTTATAGTGGATGTTCCCGAAGGCAGGTCTTTGAAGTTTGATGTCATTCACGACGAGACATTATATATTTCGACCTTTTCTGGAACCAATCTGGTTTGGGGGAATTATGAGCGAATTGACGGAACCATCGGGCACAATTTGTTTGAATGCACGTCAACCGGGGAATGTAGTGTAGACGTAGTGTTTGTGTATTCCCCAGATCCAGCACGGTCAAATCTCGTCACCTTCGACTATTATGAAGATGGGGCCTCCACACCCACCTTTTCCAGAATTCTGCAAATTGATGCTGAGGGAGGTCCACCCATAGATTCAACCCTTTTTAAATAGTTTTTTTGGCCAGAAGAATACAGTTATTTCTTTTATGCGGATAATCAGAATGGCGATTTCGACATCTGGTTCACCCATCATCTCAAATCCGATTTTGGGACTTACCAGGCAAAGGAGGTGCTTCAGACAGGGAAGGTGGCTAGGGGGGGGTTGACTTGTACATGGTAAAGGCGGATGAAAAAATAAAGCACTAGTGAATCCGCCGCGAAGTAACACTTCGCTGCATATAGTTCCGAATAGTGGGATTGTGCAAGAGTTGTTCCCTTTTTTCTGACTCGAGTATCAAGTCTCTGCTTCCATTTACCAATGATTCCAGTGGTATACCCAGGTACCTGTGTAATAAAATGATCATTTTTAAACTAAGGGCTCTTTTTCCATGAAAAACCTCTGATACTCTGGTTTTACCACCGAAAATAGGAGCTATATCTACCTGCTTCAGATTCATCTGCTCCATCCTGAATTTGATCGCTTCAATTGGGTCAGGGTCTTCCATCCGGTGATGCTCTTGTTCATATTTTTCCACCAATAAGGACAGGAGCTCCAGTTCTTCTCCTTCAGGGCTGTCTGGTTCAATTGCTGATTCGGAAGCATTAATAAGAAAATATATGCGAACAACAGCATCCTGATATTCTTCTTCCGTTTTTAATATTCTATTGATCATAACTCACTTTAAGCGTCTTCTCCTTAATGATACGCATGCTATACAAAGATAAGAAAAGTTACCAAATATGGTAACTTTATAATATGGACTGAAGAATTCATCAGAAATTCCTCATTTAGTATTTAATGTGTTGAAAAGAAACTTATCGTTTCCAGCCCGCTGAGATCACCAGGATGGCTCCTCCCAGGACCGTCAGGGCACCAAAGAGACTGAGCAGGGAAAAGGTTTCAGGTGCGATCCAGCTTACCTCAAATTTGCTCAGTATGGCCATGGTAATAAAGGTGATAATGGGATTGAGGGTGATGATTACACTGACCCTGGTGGCCTCGGTAAGTTTGATTGCTATTGCCAGCGAGCCGTATGCCAGGACTGTATTCAGCCCCAGGTAGATTAGCAGGTACCAATGGGCAGGGGCCATCCCCTGCAAGTGTACGAATTTCACAAGGGGAGCCAGAGCCAGAGCACAGGCTCCGTAGATAAAAAGATTTAACTGATTAGGCGATATCCTGCTCAGGAGCGATTTCTGAAGGGTGGCAAATACAGCCCAGGAGAGTCCACCACCAAGCACCAGTAACATCCCCCGGGTAAAGTGTTCTCCACCCGCCGCAAGCTCCTGCAACTGCTCTGAGTAGAAGAGTCCTATACCCAAAAGCACCAGGATAAATCCTGCAATATGCTTCCAGTTCACATGTTCCCGGAAGATGATTATGCCTGAGAGTGCAAAGCTAACCGGTGCAATCTGAATAAATACCTGGGAACTGGATGGGGACACATACATGATACCAGCAATAAACCCCAGGTAGTTCAAGGCCAGGAAGATCGCCGTCAGGAACAATAGAAAGGGAGGGCGCAGAAATATCCTGAAATCCGCTTTTCTGAATATCAGGGTCCACAGGCCCAGCACCACAAAGGCAATGGCGAACCTGAACCAAACGACTGTTAAGGGGGGGAGTTCACTGGTAATGATCTTCAGTATAATAGCCATAAATCCCCACAGCGAGGCTGTGAAGATTGCATAGAGTGCCCCCTTTCGGTTGTCTGTTCCCATATCAGGCGGAATGAGCTAGTTTGGGAACTACCATACGATATCCATCTCATCGAGCAGGTAGCCCGCTCCTGCAAACTTATCTATGATAAACAGCACATAGCGAATATCTACAGTGATATTGCGGCA
Organism: Bacteroidota bacterium; assembly: GCA_030592605.1. Classification (GTDB taxonomy): domain Bacteria; phylum Bacteroidota; class Bacteroidia; order Bacteroidales. Next base: position 1,385 of record JAUVIT010000072.1, on the reverse strand, counting down.
CAGGGAAGGATCGTAATGCACATCACTCATGGTCCCCTCCCAGTTACGATCAAAATTGATCCCAAGCAGGCGACCATCGGCATCCATAACCGGACTACCGGAATTACCCCCCGAGGTATGGTTGGAAGCAATAAAGCATACTGGCATTGTTCCGTTCACGCCATACTTCCCAAAATCTTTTGCTTCATAAAGCTCTCGTAGTTTCTCAGGAACAGCATAATCCACAAAGCCTTCCATTGCTTTGTCCATCACCCCTGAGAGGCTTGTATAGAACCCGTATTCCACCCCATCCTTTGGCTTATAGCTATCTACCTTTCCGTAAGTAAAACGCATAGTAAAGTTGGCATCCGGATAAAGTCTTTTCTCCTCTTCCATTTCCACAAGCGCAGCCATATAAATCTGATAGTTCCTATCCAACAGATCCTGCAGCTTTCCGTATACCGGACCTGCTTCTTTAATTAAAATATCTGAAAACTGAGAGACGCTAACTACTATAGGATCCTTCTTAAAAGATTTAATGCCCTTTTCAGCATCCTTGGCATACTTGTCCAATAACTTGGCAAACTTCTCCGGATTGTTAAAAACTGTCTTACTATAAAGTGCCTCAGCATAAGCGCTGTAATCCCCTTTGTACTTGCCATTGATCTCTTCGCCACACTTAGGTGCAAAAGCGGCTGGCATCTGGCTGAAATAGGCCTCCAGCATGGCAGCACAGATCTCCTGGTCCACAGGCCTGTAATAATTCTTATAGAAACCTTCCATGGTCCGATCAATGCGTTCCCTGGACATACCCTGACTCATCATCCTCTCAATGCGCGAAGCCTGCCTGAAAAGTTCTATGGCCATTATCGACTCATTCATCATATCCATGGCCATTTCATAGGGGCCCACCTCGTCATATAGTCGGGCAAATTCATCCAGAACACCATCATATTTCAAGATGCGTTCACCATCTGCTTCAAGCCATGCTCTGAAATTTTCTTCTTCTTCCAGTTTTACATCCACTGCATGGTACCTGGTTAATCCCAGGATAATTCCCTGCCATTTCTTCCAGGCATTGCTTACACGTCTGTATTTGCTGGCATACTGAATCCTGACCACATCGTCGGCTCTAATATATCGATCCATGATTTCCAGCCTGGTGGTACGGAGTCCGATCTTAACAGGAAGGGAGGTCTCCAGCATGGATTGTACCGCTGCAGAGTACAGGTATTGTGTGGTGGATCCAGGATAACCCATTACCATAGTAAAATCGCCTTCTTCAATCCCCCCGGCAGCTATTTCCAGATGCTTTCTGGGTTTATAAGCTTGGTTTGAAGGATCGTAGACTGCCGGTTTGTTCTCTTCATTGGCATAGACCCTGAAAATGGAGAAATCGCCCGTAT
>JAUVIT010000033.1 GCA_030592605.1 Bacteroidota bacterium | reverse complement strand
GGCAGGAGCTCCACGATCTCCATCATCAGCTCCAGGTAATCCTCCATGGCAAAGGAGGGAAAATCCACCGGATTCTTTTCAAACTCCCGGGCCATAGCTGTACCTTTGATCAATTGCAATTGATGGAATTTTACTGTATCAAGAGGCCAGTCGGCCAGTTCCATGGCCATGTCGAGGAAATCGCTCCGCTTTTCGCCCGGAAGCCCGATAATAAGGTGTCCCCCCACATGAATTCCCCTTCGGGCTGTTTCTTCAACCGCCCAACGGCTCTTTTCCACATCATGGCCCCTGTTCACCCTGAGAAGGGTATTATTCAGCATGGATTCCATGCCATATTCAAGTACCAGGTGACAACGCTTTGAAAGTTCAGCAAAATAGTCCAGCTTCACCTCATCCACACAATCGGGCCGGGTTCCCACTACAATGCCCCTGACTTCAGGCACCGAGAGTGCTTCCTCGTATAGCTTTTGCAAATGCTCCAGGTCTGCATAGGTAGAGCTGAAGGCCTGGAAATAGGCCAGGTAGCTTGTCGCTTTGCGGTAGCGCTTTTTATGAAATTCCATACCCTTCTTAATCTGCTCAGTAACCGAGGTATGGGCATCATCATAGGAAGGATTGAATGCACGGTTATCGCAGAAAGTGCATCCTCCACGGCCCACCTTCCCGTCCCGGTTCGGACAGGTAAAGCCGGCGTTTATGGAAATTTTCTGAACGCGCTCACCGTATTCCTTCCGGAAATAGTCGCTGTAGGCATTAAACCTTCTGTCTGTGCCCCAGGGATAGCTCATGCTTCAACTTTTATAATTTGATCCATCATCACATACCAGAGATAGCCTTCCACCTGCTGATGGCCCATCAGCTTCAGTTGTTCCATATAAGCCCTGACCTGATTGTGATAAGTATGTTTTTGCTGTTCACCAAATTTGAAATCCACTACAGTAACATGGTCGCTACCTATCATCACCCTGTCGGGGCGCATTACTTTTGAGTTACCACAAAGAATGGCTCGTTCGTTAATTACCCTTTCGCTGGCGGAAAACCAGTCAGATACCAGGGGCTGCTTTAGTTTTGAACGGATCAGCTCCTCCAGGGGAGCTCTTTCACCCCGGGGAACAAGGCCCGACTGTACATAGCGGTCCAGCAGTACCGGAAGATCCTCAACACTCTTCATCCCGGAAAAAAGTTCGTGCATCATATTCCCAAAACTCCGTTCCGTTCTGAACAGTCCCGCTTCATCCACAAAATACTGATCGTTTCTGAGCCGGATCCGAAGGGAGCGGCTCCGCAGGTTAACCGGGTAATCTGAGAATTCCCATGGATCCTTAAGCTCCTCTTTTAATTCAGGCGAAGGGCTTTCTCCATAATCCAGGTGATTGTTATCCAGGTACATATTCAAAGAAGACGTACAGGGCTCCTTCACAGGCCTCCTGCCCAGAACCTCAAGCAATAAATCACTCACCTTATTCAGTCCCTTGCCCTTGCTCCCGGGGAGCCCGAGAATCAATTGATGCCTTGCCCTGGTACAGGCCACATAGAGAAGATTCAGGTTATCCATATAAGATTTCATACGTTCCCTGTAATAGTCAGGAGCAAAACGTGTATGAATCAGTTCCTTCTTGTACTTCAGTGGAACCACAGGGATCCGCTCAAGCCCGGTACCCAGGGTATGGCACCAGAGAATATTCGCATGCCTTGAGTCTGGTGTTAGTGACCAGTCACAGAAAGGTACAATCACCGCCTCAAATTCCAATCCCTTCGACTTATGAATGGTCATGATCCGAATCGCATTGGAAGCCTCCGAAACAGCCACGCTCTTCTTGCCTCCATTTTGCTCCCAGTATTCAAGGAAATCGGCCACACCCATGGCTTCCTTCCTCTGCAGATCCAGGATCAGTTCCTGGAAGGCCTGTATATATGGCATATCCTCGGATCGTTTCCCCAGCTTAAATATCTCAACCAGGCTTTCGCTGAGTTCGTAGAGGGGCAATAGTTTTAAATGTTCCCTTTGTTCATTGAATTCGCCGGGGAATAGCTTTTCCGGACTCAGGTCATGCATAAACCGGCTTCCCTCTGCATCCCCGGCATCGTCCTTCAGTAGGGTATAAAGCTGTTTGAGCAGGGCATTGTTTACAATATGATCCGGCTGGAGGCTATAACGCAGAAGGGATACCAGGAAAGAAACCGAAGTATTCTGCACCAGCAGCAGGGAGTCGTTAGATATCAGTCTGAAATTCCCTTCCCTCCCGCTTTGTCTTGCATATTCGAGCAGACTGGATGCAACCCGGGCACCCTGCCTGCTGCTGCGTACAAGGATGGCTATCTGGCCTGGCTCTATTCCTGAGGCCTGCAGTTCCTCCACCCAAGCTGGCAGGAGATCCAGCACATCATCCTGAAACACTCCTTCTTCATCATCGAAAATATGCATTTGAACACGCCCGCCGGTACCCTGGAGATGAGAAGGAATATTCTGCACCACATCATCATAGGCTAAGCGAAAACGATGCTCTTCCCTATGGGCCTCCTCACTGCTGATTACGGATGAGCTTAACTCCATAGAAATTTCATCACCAAGCAATGCCGATGCCAGTTGAAACAGACTGTTATTAAAACGTACGATATTTTCAGAGCTACGATAGTTCTTATCCAAGGCTTCTACTCGCAGTTCCTGGTGACTGAAATCCTCTTCCAGGTCGCTTGCAAGGATTTTCCAGTCGGAGTTTCTCCAGCGGTAAATGGACTGTTTCACATCACCCACCACCAGATTTTCGTTCCCTGAAGCCAGGGAGTTATCCAATAGGGGCCTGAAATTCTCATACTGGAACAGGGAAGTATCCTGGAACTCATCCAGCATGATATGTTGGAAACGGCTCCCGGTTCGTTCATAAACAAAGGGTACCTGGCTCCCCCCGATAATGCCTTTCAGGAAGCGGCTCGAATCGGCAATTAAAAACAAATTTCTCTCCCGGGTATAGGCTCTTACATAGTTCCATATATCGGCCAGTATGCCAAGGGTATAGAAATAGGAACGAACCGCCTCCACTGTATTCATGACGACCCATTGCTGGTAGAGTTCATTTAAAAGGGGCATCAATTCAGTTTCGACCAGGCTCAGCATCCCGGGGCTGTCACTTTTCTTTAACCAGGGCCTCGGATCGGACATCCCCTTCAGACGCGTATCTGAAAAGCTTAGTTTTTCTCCATCCCGGGCCTTAAGGAAGATAAGGGGTATGGACCTTGATGCCCCAGAAAATTTCTCAGGTTCCAGATTTGCATTTTGTATCCTTTGCAGGGCATTCAATCCTATTTCTTTTATCCGGCCGCTGCATTCTTTTTCCAACTTCCGGATATCGGCCAGGTACAGGTCCAGGTTCTCCTTGTTCAGGACATCAATGTCCTGATGTTCGAAGAGGGACTGGAAGGCTTCCAGAAATAATTGCTTCCCCAGGAGAATAATCTCGTTCTTAAAGTTCCAAGAGGCTGTACTCTCCATGCGTTCTTCTGCAAAACGGATGAGCCAGCGTTGCAAGTCCTTCCTGTTTCCCAGTTCCTGAAACATTAGATCGACGGCAAGTGAGAGTACCCGGGTATGATCCAGTTCAAGCTTGTAACCTGGCTGTATCCCTATTTCCCGGGTAAAGGCACGGATCACACTCTGGAAAAACTTATCGATGGTTCCGACCGAGAAACCGGAATAGTCATTCAGAATTTCCTTAAGCAGGGCTGCCGCCCTGAGGCTGACCGCTGCGGAATCAAGGCCCGTGGCCTCAACAAGCTGTTTCATCTCTTCCAGCTCCTCCCCCTCTCTGTACAGTGAAAGTGCATGCAGCGTGTCCAGAATCCGGTGTTTCATCTCCCCTGCTGCCTTGTTGGTGAAGGTAACCGCCAGAATATGGCGGTGGATCCCCTTTTGAGTAAAGAGCAATTTCATATACTCCATGGTCAGGGCAAAGGTTTTTCCTGAACCAGCAGATGCTTTATATATGTTTAGGGGGGGCATTATGTAAAGATAAGATTGGATTGCTTAGAATTTCATATTTTTGTGCCAAAATTAAATCATGGCCAAACGTGCTGTTGTTGGATTATCGGGAGGAGTAGATTCCAGTGTGGCTGCCTACCTTTTAAAGGAAGCAGGCTTCGAGGTCATCGGGCTCTTTATGATCAACTGGCACGATAAAACCGGCGTAATTGATGCGGATTGTCCCTGGGACGAAGATGTGGTCTTTGCTGAACTGGTTGCCAAAAAGCTGGATATCCCTTTCCATGTAGTGGATCTGAGTGAGCCCTACCGGGAACGGGTCATCGATTATATGTTCTCTGAATATCAGATAGGCCGTACTCCCAATCCCGATGTACTCTGCAATCGGGAAATTAAGTTCGATGCCTTCCTTGAAGCGGCAAAAGTCTATAAACCAAACTATGTGGCCACAGGTCATTATTGCAGAAAAGAGACCAGCAATAAGGGGGGGGCGGAGATTCATCACCTCCTGGCTGGAGATGATCCCAACAAGGACCAGAGCTACTTTCTCTGTCAGCTGTCTCAGGAACAACTTGCCAGAACCCTGTTTCCCATCGGACATCTCCAAAAGCCAGAGGTGAGGGAGATTGCCAGGGCACAGGGACTAGCCTCTGCCGGAAAAAAGGACAGTCAGGGAATCTGTTTCGTTGGCAAGGTCCATCTTCCGGTATTTCTGCAACAGAAATTGAAAGCCCGGGAAGGCAATATTTTTGAGATCCCTGCCGACCTGGGTCAATACAGTTCTGAAAAACAAGACATGGAGGATCTGGAAGCCATCTGTGCGCCCTGGCCTTATGTCAAAGAGGATGGACAGTGGACCGGGAAGCACCAGGGAGCCCATTTCTTCACGGTGGGACAACGAAAAGGTTTAAATGTGGGTGGGAAAACAGAGCCTCTGTTTGTGATCGCTACGGATGTAAAGACCAACAGAATTTATGTGGGACAGGGACAAGAGCACCCCGGCCTCTACAGGCGTGGACTCAAAATCATCACCTCGGAAATACACTGGGTAAGAAGGGACCTGGCAATGCAAATTGGTGAAAGCCGCGACTATCTGGTAAGGATTCGGTATCGGCAGGCCCTGCAGGAGGGCACGCTACACATGACCAATTCAGGTCTCTACATCACATTTAAGGAGCCCCAGCGGGGAGTTGCAGCCGGACAATTTGCAGCGTGGTATGATGGAGCCGAACTCCTGGGATCGGGAGTTATCAATCAGTAGAAGAAGGCTATTTTTTATGAAGGCCGCACTCCTTGTGCAGCTCACTTTCCCACCACCACCGACCGGAACGGATATCCTCTCCGGGTTCTATGGCCCGGGTACACGGCTCACAGCCAATGCTGGGAAATCCCCTGTCATGCAGAAGATTATAGGGAATATTATTCTTTTTGATATAATCCCACACCTCCTTTTCGGTCCAGTTTATCAAGGGATTGATCTTAAGCAGTCCGTTGTTGGCATCCCACTCCACCATCTTATTAAAAAACCTGGAGACCGATTGGTCTTTCCGTAATCCGCAGATCCACGCCTGCTTACCTTTGAAGGCCCTGGGAAGCTGGGCCACCTTCCTGACGGAACAGCATAGTTTCCTGTTCTCAACACTATCATAAAAGAGGTTGATCCCCTTGGCTGCCACCATCTCCTCCACTTTTGCAGGCTCCGGAAAATAGGTCTTCATGCGTATGCCAAAAAACTTATTGGTCCGGGCAATCAGATCATATGTTTCAGGGAAAAGCCTCCCGGTGTCGAGGGTAAAGACCTCTGTATCTTTCTTCTGGCGAAGCACCATCTCAGTAATTACCTGGTCCTCCAGTCCAAGACTGGTGGATAGAACGATATGTTCACCAAAATGCTGCAGGAAAAAACCAATGACTCCCATGGGGCTCTTGCCTTTCAGCTCCTGATTCCATTGCGCTATTTGCGCCTCTAACTTATCGCTTAATTCCATATTCTTGCTAAATAACAAATCAGGTAAAGGATTCCAATTTACCCATATCGGCCCAGCTATCGCGATCGTGCCGGAATAGATTGACAGGATAGGAAAGCGCCAGATCCAGGTAAAAGGGCATCAGCGGAAAACGTTTCTCCTTAGGAAATAGAGTGAAAACTTTGGGATCCATGATATGAATGGCGCTGAAGGCGATGGGAATAAGCCCGTCTGCTGAATCACAGGCAAGAATGGTTTCGCCGCTCCGGTTATCACGCCAGCCCTTTAAAAAGCCATCTTCACTCATCAACAGGCTTCGGGTGGTCACCCGCTCCTTCACTGCCAGCGTAGCCAGGCTTCCACTCTTAAGATGATCCTCATACATGGCACGCAAATCTATATCACTAATGACATCCACATTATATACAAGAAAGGGATCTTCACCGAAAAACCAGGATGCATTGGCAATTCCGCCTCCGGTATCGAGCAGTTCATCCTTTTCATGTGAGAACTCAATCTCAATCCCAAACTTATCCTTTTGCTTCACAAAATCCATGATCAAAGCGGCATGATGGTGCACATTGATAATGATGGAAGTAAAGCCATTGGATTTCAGCTTTTCAATTATATGTTCCAGCAAGGGCCTACCCTCCCATTCAAGCAAGGCTTTGGGCTTATGATCGGTCAGCGGCTTCAGGCGGGTACCCAGCCCTGCCGCCAGAATCATTGCTTTATTTTCTTGGGCTTGCAACACCATTTCTCTTTTGGGGATTGTTTATCACATTTGGTACAACTATACTGCATCTCCCTATCCACCAGCTTCTCATCCAGTCCGTCACTCTCCTTGCACAATCTCTTACTCATCTATTCCCTTTATGCAGAGAATAACGCCAGAGCTGCAAAAATGTTTTGCTTTAAGAAAATTCCGGCTTCATATGTTTACTATAGATCTCCCTGGTGCGCTCCAGGTGCTCTTTCATGATCGAATACGCCCGCTCACCATCCTGCTTCCTGACTGCTTCCAGGAGATCCTTATGGAACTTAATGGTATGGGGCTTCTCCCCTTCAATATTTCCGTATATATAGTTCCTCATCCTGGGAAGCAATGAGAAAATGGGCTCCATGGTAATCTGAACAATGGGATTCAGTGTGGCCTTTGTTATTGCCAGGTGGAAGTTGTTGTCCAGATCGGCTTCCAACTGGGTATTGTCGGGATTGCACTTTTCAAACTCGACAAGGTTTCTGCTTAATATGTCCAGGTCTTTTTTGGTCCTGTTTATGGCAGCAAGCTTGGCAATTTCCGGTTCAAATATATACCTCACCTCAATGATCTGGGAAAGAAGATTTTTATCAAATTTCAGATCGTAATAGAGGTTAAGGGTATCCATGGCATCTTCGATATTGATCTCGCTTACATACATGCCACTGCCTTTTTGGATGGTAACCAGTCCACGTGCGCTCAAACGTCTCAAAGCTTCCCTCAGGGCGGTTCTGCTTACTCCAAAAGACTCGCACATCTCTCTCTCCGTGGGTAACTTCGATCCCACTGTAAGCTTCTTCTCCCGGATGGCATTTTCCAGTGTACGCTCTATCCGCTGACTCAGGGTAAGTTTATTGCCAATATTTTGAAATATATCATCCATCCATACAGATTTAGTAGATCTTATCTATTCCACCACCAGGGGATCGCTTAACTGACTCTCGTTGTTGAGCCTGTCAAGACCGGAAACGCGGTAGACCCCTGCCGGAATCCCCTTCTCAAAAGTAATGCGGGATTCGCCAGTAAGCTGCAACAGGTAAGCCACACTTTTGATCCGGGTATTCTCCCCTGGCTTATACCTGTAAACCGTAAAAAACCTGGAGCGGTCCATCTCATCCGGAGTCTCCGGCACATCCCAGACCAGTTTCTTCCCTTCCATCCTTAAACCCGCAGGCTTCCCGGGAGCCCGCGCATCGATCCAGGGCATTTCCGGAACCAGGGCAGGTGTTTTGCAATGTTTATTTTGCAAATTCTTATTTAGTTTGGCCAGTTCTTTTCGGAAAAAATGTTTGCTGCTGAAATACCCGAAACCGTCGAGCCCCTCCAGATTCCGGATCAAATCTATCTGCCTGAGGAGATACTTCTCCTTTCGCCACTGTGGATATAAGGATTTCTTGTCCAGCCTGTAGGGCGCCAGTCCCACATACATGTGCCTCCCAAAGCTAAAATCGTTCCACCAGTAGGCCAGAGTGGAAAAGCCCACTGCAGGATGATTCTCCCGCCAGTACAATTGCGGCATCAGGTAATCGATCCACCCTTTTTGCTGCCAAAGCAAGACATCTGCATACAATCCGTCATAATTGGAGGTCCCTGCAGTAGTTTCAGACCCCCGCTCATCCTCGGAGCGGTTTCGCCATACCCCGAAAGGACTGATCCCAAACTTCACCCATGGTTTCTCCTCCTTAATGGCTGCTCCAAGCATGGCAATTATGGTGTCGACGTTATGTCTTCTCCATTCTTCGAGGCGGTCAGGGTAAAATTTTCCTCCATACCGGGCAAAATCCAGGCTGTCGGGAAATTCCTGGTTTTCAATTCTGTATGGATAGAAGTAATCATCAAAGTGGATGGCATCCACGTCATATCTCCTGACCACATCCACAACCACTTCTCTGACAAAATCCCAAACTCCGGGATTGGCCGGTGAGAAATAGGATCTTCCCCCATAAGAGAACAACCATTCGGGGTGCTTGTGAATTATATGGCTTCCGCTCAGGGAATCGGCAGTATCCACGTTGATCCGGTAAGGATTGAACCATGCATGCAGTTCCATGCCACGCTTATGTGCTTCACGGGTCCAGAACTCCAGCGGATCGTAGAAAGGGTCGGGAGCCTTCCCCTGCTCTCCTGTAAGAAATCCCGACCAGGGTTCCAGTTCAGATGAATAGAGGGCATCTGCCGTAGGCCGTACCTGCAGGATGATGGCATTTATCCCGTTAAGCTTATGCATATCCACAATGTCCAGGATCTCATGCTGCTGTTCATAAGTGGAGAGTCCAGGTTCAGAGGGCCAGTCGATGTTGGCCACCGTGGCCACCCATACTCCTCTAAATTCCCTCTTGGGTGACTGCGCAGATAGAGCCTGCACAAAGATTCCGCAGAAACCGAGAATAAGCAGAAACCGCTGAAAAATAGCAACTAACATACTGTTTCTTATCAAGAGCTCCAGGTGTCAGTGTGACATTAGTGTTGCAATTTACAAATTTATTCAAGTAATTTGTCATACATCATTCATATTACTATATCATGATATTGATAGCAGATAGCGGCTCCACCAAGACCGATTGGAGATTGATAAACGGAGATGAGATTCGAAGCATGTCTACCCGGGGCATTAATCCCTACCATTCCAGTGAAAAAGAAATCGTTGAGGAGCTCTGGAGCCTTGATTTTGAGAGAGATGAACAAAACATACTGGAGATCTACTTCTACGGATCGGGCGTAGCCAATGAAGAGATGAAGGAGATTATCCGCAGGTCGCTTCAAAAGAGAACCGGAGTACACCCCTATATACAGGTACAGGATGATCTTCTTGGTGTGGCTAGAGCTCTTTTCCATGACAGAAGTGGAATTCCCTGCATCCTGGGGACAGGCTCCAATACAGGACTCTATAAGGATGGAAAAATATCCGATAAGGTACCGGCAATGGGATACTCCCTGGGTGATGAAGGGGGTGGTGCCGATATTGGTAAGCGCCTGGTAAATGCGCTGCATAAGAGAAACCTGAGCGATGATCTGAGAGAGGCCATTATTGCAGAGGAAGGACTCACCATGGACCAGATCCTGGAAAACGTTTACAACCAACCACATGCCAACAGATACCTGGCATCCTTAACCAAGATTGTCACAAAATATATAGAACATAAGGAGATCCGGGAGATTGTTTCTGATGCATTTGAGGATTTTATCGAAAAAAACATCAGTAAATACAGTGAGTTCAGAACCCTGGAAATAGGTTTCGCAGGATCAGTAGCCCATTACTTCAAGGAGATCCTGGCTAAAGTGATGGCCAGGCATCAATTGAAAATCAGCCTGATTATCCCCTCGCCCATCGAGGGCCTTGTCACTTATCACAAAAAGGCCCAAAGCTCAGAGAAGCATGAATCTGTCTCAATTACAGAATCTACATCCCGGTACGAAAACCTGGACGAAATGAGCATCAGGGAGTTATTGGAAAATATTAACCAGGAGGACAGTACCGTACATAAGGCTGTGCACACCATCATTCCTGAGATCGAAAAACTGGTGGATGGCATTGTTCCAAGGCTTTTAAAAGGAGGCCGTCTGTTCT
>JAUVIT010000050.1 GCA_030592605.1 Bacteroidota bacterium | reverse complement strand
TGTCAATAAGATGCATTTTTCGCATATCTCCTGTCAAAGAAAACCCACTATATGCAGGCCATAAGATTTGGTATTCAAGGCTCTTATTTCCTAGTATTAGCCAGCCGAAGGAAGCATCCTGTCGTCCCAGGGAGGGTCTGGTGGAATAGTTGTTTCCGGCCAGTAGCAGGTCAGGGATCCCATCTTTATCAAAATCACTGACCTTTATATCCCTGATTGATGAGAACTGGGCTTCCCTGGGTAAGTGCTTTGTTTCAAAGGTTCCGTCGCCCTTATTGATAAAAATGGCACTCTCAAATTGTATGGCCTGTTTCTTTAGAGATTTGGCCAGGAGTTCTTCTCCTAAGATATCACTCACAGTCTGTCCGCCATAACTGGCATAGGAGGGATATATTTTGTCTACGCCTATTATTTGCCGTTTCAGCTCGTCCAGGCTGGCAATTGGGTAGCTTTTACCATCATGGTAGGAGCTTAGTATAGGATCGGGTACACCATTGTTATCAAAATCGTTCAGCCAAAGTTCTACCGGTTCCTCAGGCGAGGCTTTCAGCATACTGTTCAGACCATGGTTTCCTGCCACCAGGTCCAGATCTCCATCCATGTCCAGATCTGCAGTATTGATGCAATTCCACCATCCGGCTGTTTCTCCCAATCCGGAAGCGCTGGTAATATCGGTGAATACACCATGATCATTATCGAATATGGAAATATTCATCCAGGTTCCTACCACCACCAGGTCGGGATCGCCATCCTGGTCCTGATCAAGCCAGGAGGCATCCGTTACCATCCCTGCCTTTTGCAGGTTTCCAAGCCTTTCCGGAGGAAGCGGACTAAAGCGGCCAGAACCATCATTCTCCAGCAGGAACTGTTCCGGAGAAATCCCATAAGCTCCCGGAATAGAGCGGGTTCCAAGGAAGAGGTCCATATCACCGTCCCCGTCAAAATCAGCCGGCCTGACACAGGATCCATTTTGCATAAGCAGAGGGATGGAACCAGGCGGACTGTGTTCAAAATTGCCCTGTCCATCATTGAGTAAAAGACGGTCGTTCAGAAGAGGGCTGCCGGCGAATTCCTCGCTTCCGCCCCTGACAATGTAAAGGTCCTGGTCCCCATCACCATCGGCATCAAAAAAGGCGGCATCCACATCTTCTGTATAGCGATCGGCCAGCAGGACAGGTACAGCAAGAGCAGTGAACTTAGCTCCCGGAAGCTGGACAAAGAGTTGTGAAACCTGGTCCGTGGCTGCACCTACAAAGACATCCTTCAAACCGTCGCCATTCACATCACCTACTGCAAGTGCGGGCCCTTCGGCCGACAGGTTGGCGGGAATCAAAGCCTCCCGGTCAATGTCCTCCCAGTCGTTCTCCCGGTGCCTGAATTCCAGGCCGGGAACCAGGGTGCTGCTGAAAAGGGTTTCCTCCGACGGAGCCCTGTTTTCCAGTTCTATGGCCCTGGCATTGGAAATATCCAGTCGGATGCTCTGGTCGGCCTTTACTTTGTACAGTTTTTGCTCCAGCAGTCCGGGCCAATGGATGCAAAGTGAATCCACCAGGGTGTCACTGCCCAGTCCGAAGTGCAGGTGATCCAAAGTGGAAGACATAAAGCCCCTGGTGCCAGATTGCTGGGCCATCTGCTGCTGCCCACCGGCATAAATGCTCACACGCGCTCCGATGCCGTTCCTGTTGAGCTCACTGCCTTTTAGCTCTATCCTCAGGAAATGACGGTCGAGAATATGATCGGCATTGTTGCGATAGACGCTTGCCGGTCCGTTGATGTTGTTTACAATAAGTTCCATATCACCATCATTGTCCAGGTCGGCATAGGTGGAACCATTGGAGTAATCAGGTGTGTCAAGTCCCCATTGAGTCTCCATGGGCGTAAAGGTGAAATCGCCGTTGTTTTTGAAGAGATGGTTGACATCGGCTTGCAGGGGCATATGCTCTAAAAGGGTCCTGTTGGAGATGCTGTCAAGGTTTTTGGTAGGGGAATAGCGGTTCCCGCCGGTTAGGAATTTGACATAGTCCAGATCGTTGGGCCGGCGGTAGATCCCGCTGGTGATAAAGAGGTCCTTCCAGCCATCATTATCCACATCACAGAAAAGAGCAGACCAGCTCCAGTCGGTGGAGTGGACCCCGGCCAGGCGGCCAATCTCACTGAACTGGCCATTGCCCAGGTTGAGCTGCAGGGTGTTGTGGACATACTGGGGGGCGTATCCGTACTGGAGTTTCATACGAAAGAGTTCCAGTTCATCTTCGGTTCCTGATTGTTTCAGGATCTGCTGATCGTCGGGGAGCATATCCAATACCATGATGTCGGCGAGTCCGTCGTTATTCATGTCGGCCACATCATTCCCCATGGAAGAGCGGCTGGTGTGGGCTATCATCGAGGTGAGCTGCTCACTGAAGGTGCCGTCACCATTATTAATGTAGAGGTAATCATTCTCGTGGAAGTCGTTGGAGATATAGATATCAGGGTAGCCATCATTATTTATATCGCTGGTATTGACTCCCAGCCCATATCCAATATGACTTCTGTATATGCCTGCTTCTGCGCTGACTTCGTGGAAAAACCTGCCCGATTCTGAAGCATCGTTCCTATAGAGCCGGTCACCGGCACGCAGGTCTTCTTTCATGCGCAGGTCGGACATGCCATATGATCGGGAGCTGTGTACCGAGTGGTTCAAGAGGTACATATCCAGATCACCATCCAGATCATAATCAAAAAAAGCTACCTGTGTGGAAAAACCTATGAAATCCAGTCCATATTTTGCCGACTCCTCCTTGAAAGTAAGATCCCCCTGGTTGATAAAGAGCTGATTGTGCCCGCCCAGGCCCTTATAGTCTCCCACATTGCATACATGAATATCCAATAGTCCGTCTCCGTTCACATCGGCCATGGCAACACCGGTGCTCCAGTCGCCAGTCCCCTCAGTTCCCGATGTTGCGGTGATATCTTCGAACTTTAAACTCCCTTTGTTCAGGTATAGCTTGTTTTCCACCTGATTGGCTGAGAAGTAGAGATCGATCAGTCCGTCGTTATTAATATCCCCGGCAGCCACACCTGCCCCGTTATTAAAATAGAGATACTCAATGATATTAAAGTCTTCTGCTTCGGTGAGCTGATTCTCAAAATCGATACCCGTAGAGGAGGGGGGGAGCGATGTAAAAAGAGTATTGCCCTGATTACGCTTGCAAGCAAATGCCACCGAAAGTATTAGAAAGATATATACTGTTTTTTTCATATCACTGTGCTTGTATCCTGAAGAGTTGCAGCGGATCATTGTTGCGAGCAACAACCAGTACTGCTCCATTGGCAGTATGAATGGTCCGGATGTCCCGGATTTCGCCCTCCAGTCTGAATCCGGATAGGAGCGGACTTACCACTGTAAAACCACCATTCCCATCACCTTCCAGGAAATGACCATAACTGGCATCGTAGCGTCCCACTTCGGGCTTTACATTATATAGATTGCCACCCAGAAGCAGGTCCAGGTTCCCATCACTATTATAGTCACCTGTTGCGGCTGCCATGATTGTTGAGAACTGGGTTTCTATGGGAAGAGTTTTCATGGTGAAATGTCCCGCACCATCATTGATAAACAGGCAGGACTCCAGCTGATCAACTTCCAGTTGTATGGCAGAGCTCAGCTGTTCGGGTGCAAACATATCTGTGATGGTCTGTTCCTTGTAAGATTCGTAATTGGGATATTTCTTCAATAATACGGGAATCTGGCGGGTCAGATCGTGTTTCAATGCCATGGGGTAGGCGCTATCTCCTTCATAGACACAGATAATCTGTTCGGCCGATCCATTCAAATCAAAATCATTTACATACATCGTGACAGGCCGCTCCGGACTCGCCTTAAAGCGGGAATTAAGTCCGTGGTTCCCCGCTACAAAGTCGCTGTCTCCGTCTCCGTCAAAATCTCCGGTAGCAATGCAGTTCCACCAGCCAGAGCTAGAAGATTCAAAGGCATCCTGGCTCTCATGAAAAGATCCGTTCTCATTGATAAAGACCTTCAGGGCCATCCAATCGCCTGCCAGGATCATATCCAGATCCCCGTCCCCATCCACATCTTCCCACTGCATATCGCGGAGCATTCCTAGCTCTTTCAATTCTGGTGCCAACTGTGCAGTCACATTGGTGAATTGGCCCTTTCCGTCATTTTCCAGCAGGTAGCCATTGCTTGGAACGCCGTATAGGAATGGAAGCAGCCGGATCCCCACAAAAAGCTCCATCACACCATCCATATCAAAATCTGCAGCACGGACACAGGCTGTACTTTCATAGCGACCTGCCGGAAGGATCTGGGGTGATTTGGAAAAAATTCCCCTGCCATTGTTCAGGAACAGGCGATCGGCCAGAGCTGCTGAAGAGCTGGAAAGTTCATTGCCACCGCTGGCCACATACAGGTCCAGGTCGCCATCACCATCTGCATCAAACAGGGCACAATCGGTGTCTTCAGAATCTTTATATATATCAAACAGCTTCTCATTGGAAGAGACAAATGATTGGTTTCGCTGTTGGATAAGCAGGTGGCCCGATTGGCCCCTGGCTCCTCCCACAAAAAGGTCTTCCAGTCCGTCCCCGTTCACGTCCCCTATGGAGATCCGCGGCCCCTCTGTGGAGAGCATCTGGTAAATCAGTTTTTCCCTGCGAAAATCATCGTAGACATTCTCCTTATGAGTAAAATCAACGGAGACTTCATCGGTGATTTCTTTAAACCATCGTTCTTCCTGATTTGCCTGTTTTACCAGAGGAGCCGATGCTGGCACCCCGTCTTTTTGATAGAGGGTCAGGGTCTGGTTGGTACTTACGTCCTTCAGTATGGTTACTGTATTATCCGGCCATTGGACCAACAGTGAATCGACCATGGTCAGGGATCCAAAACCCAGGTTGGGGCGGGGATCCATGGTGGATTTGAATCCTCGCATGGGCATCTGTTCCAGGTAGTATGAGTGGCCCTGGTGCCGAACGCTTACCTTAGTTCCGATGGCATCGGTATTACCGGATTCTCCCTTCAGGATCACTTTCAGGTAGTGGTGATCGGACAGTTTTTGGGAGGTCTCATTTCGGTAGAGAAACATGGGCATATTCACATTATTCACAACCAGGTCCAGATCGCCGTCGTTGTCCAGGTCGCCATAAGCGGATCCGTTTGAATGACTGGGTTCGGCCAGTCCCCAGGCCAGGGCCATGTTCTCAAAACGGAAATCGCCCCTGTTCTTAAAAGCATAGCTGGGGAGCTTTACCGAGGGGATGGCATCAATCAGGGTCTTGTAGTCCACATCGTTCCCCGAAATGATGGAGGCTACCATGTCCCGGTTGGAGAAGTACTGGATATAGTCCTGGTCGGTCAGATCCTGGTAGATCCCGTTGGCCACAAAAATATCTTTCAGGCCGTCGTTGTCCAGGTCCAGGATCAGGGCACCCCAGGACCAGTCGGTGGCATGAACTCCGGCCAGCCGTCCAATTTCACTGAAAGTGCCATCTGTATTGTTGAGCTGGAGCATGTTGCGGGTAAACTGGTGATGATAACCGTTTTCATAATTGGATTTGTAGCTGTCCCAGCTGTCGAAGGTGGTTTTGGTCTTGATACGGGCATCATGTTCAGGGATCATATCTGTCACAAAGATCTCAGGATAGTGATCGTTATTGATATCGGCCATATCAGCCCCCATGGAAGCAGCGGAGATACAAGGCATCATTGCTGTCAGTGTTTCCCGGAAAGTTCCATCGCCATTATTTATATATATGTAGTCCCGTTCAAAGAAGTCGTTGGATATATAGATGTCCATCCATCCATCCTGGTCAATATCTCCAACAGTAACCCCCAGTCCGAAACCAATTGTGCTGGCGTAAATACCTGCTTCCTCACTTACATCGGTAAAATGCATATTATCATTGCGAAACAACTTGTCACCTCCAATGCTGTCCCTTATCTGCCGCTGGTTTTCGCTCAGAACAAAACTTCCAATGGCCTTAAAGGAATTGTTAAGCAGGTAAAGGTCCAGGTCGCCGTCATGGTCATAATCAAAAAAGGCACCATGGGTAGAGTAGCCCCGGTCGTCGATCCCAAACTCTGCAGCGCGCTCTGTAAAGCTTAGGTCACCGTTGTTGATATAAAGTTCGTTATGTCGCTCATCACCCTCCACATTTCCGGAATTGCAGACATAAATATCGGTCCACCCGTCCCCGTTAACATCGGCAAGACTGGCTCCGGTGGACCATTCGCCATGTCCGCTGATCCCTGCCTGTTCAGAGATATCCTCAAATTTGAAATCTCCTTTGTTCAGGTAGAGCACATTGGGTCCCATGTTGGAGGTAAGAAAGATATCCATAAGCCCGTCGTCGTTTACATCGCCAATGGCCACTCCTCCTCCATTGTAAAAATTCCGGGAGGTATAGATATTGAATTTCTTTTTTAGCTGTTCATCATAGTCCAGGTGATTCACAAAACCAGCCCCCGTATAGGATTTCGGCATCAGGGTGAAGAGTTGATCTCCTGCAGCTCTGCCCGGGTTCCGGCTGCATGAGAGGCTCAGCAGGAGTGCCTGCAGAAGAAGAAGGCCAGGGAGCGTTCTGGGAAAGAAGATTTTCATCAGACGATCAATTCTGATTTGCAGACAGGGAATCTTTCTCTAATCCGGCGAGCATATCGGTGAATCGGGCCCAGACATAGAGATCGTTTTCGACGTATATGGTGATCCTCCTGTTGCCATCGATTTTGGTGTAGGCATCACCATTCATAGGATGTGTAACGGTTATGAAACCTTTGCCGTAGATGTCTTCATACCAGCTCTTTACATCTTTTGCCAGATTGCTTGCCGATAGTTCCTTTGTCCAGGGGGCCCATCCATTGTAGATGAAGCGTACCGGCATTTCAACTATTTTTCCACTATCGAATTTGGGATAGAAGTTCATGGTAGCCGGATGTTCCAACTCTTCATTGAGATCATATTGAACGCTCATATTGGCCGATCCCTGCTTGATTACACTGTCCTTGTTCATATTCCAGCAATGTTCGTAGAACTCCTTCTGGGTCATTCCAAAGGAGAGCCCCATAAACAAGGAATCGTAGCGAATCCCGCTGGCCAGTTCCCTCTTTAATCTTCGCTCATAAGTTTTTCCGGGTGTGCATCCTCCCACAATCAGTGCGGCAATGCTTGCCAGCACCATCCATTTCATCCATTTCATCCTTCAATATTTTCAGAAAGTGTAAAAGTGTAAATTCTCATTGTTTCTTGCAACAGAAATCACACTCTTTCCATTAATTTTTATAATTCTGAAATCACGAATCTCGCCCCTGGTGAAAAAGCCTGAACTATCAGCAGGAACAGCAAGCCAGTTTCCCTTCCCGTTTCCTTTCAGGAAGAGCCCGTGACCTGCACTGTAGATTCCGGTTTCAGGCTTTGCCCTGCTCAGGTTTCCACCCAGGAGTATATCCTTGATACCATCGTGATCAAAATCGTCCGTTGCCATGGCATAAACCGGAAATAACTGGCTTTCGGGCGGCAGGGGACTGGACTTAAAGTTCCCGGAGCCATCATTTATCAGCACCATATTTTCCAGTGTATTCAGCTCCAGAACAATGGAACGCTCCAGGATATCTTCAGTAAAAATATCATGGATGGTTTGCCCGCTATAGGATTTAAAGGTCTCGTAGGAACGCTCCAGAGTTGGAATCTGACGCACCAGGTCATCTTTCATGGCCAGAGGAAAGGCTGTATCACCGTTAAATGCGCAGATGATATGTTCTACACTTCCATTCAGATCAAAATCGTTTACGTACATGGTAAGCGGTTTTTCTTTTGATGCGCGAATCCTGGAGTTCAGTCCGTGATTGCCCAGTATCAGGTCCAGGTCACCATCCCCATCCAGATCCTCAGCCATGATACGTTTCCACCAGCCTTTATACTCAGATAATCCGGCCTTGTCGGATCGGTCTGTGAAGTGGCCTTCTTCATTGATAAAGAGCTTCACCGGCATCCAATCGCCTGCGATAAGCATATCCTGATCCTGGTCCCCGTCCACATCTGCCCATGCCATATCGGTGATCATTCCAAGCTCTTTCAGTCCGGGTGCTATAAGGTCCGCGACATTGGTAAAAATCCCATTTCCGTTATTTTCCAGCAGGTAGCCATTTGCCGGGATGCCATAAAGAAAGGGCTGCAGCCGGATCCCCACAAAGAGGTCCATATCCCCATCCTCATCAAAATCATTTGCCCGCACACAGGAGCTGCTCTCATAGCGGCCTGCCGGCAGGATCTGATTAGATAAGCTGAAGCTGCCCGTCCCATTGTTCAGATAGAGTTTATCGCTCAGGGAAGAAGAACTGGATGGGAGTTCAATGCCACCACAGGCTGTATACAGATCCAGATCTCCATCACCGTCCGCATCGAAGAAGAGACAGTCGCTTTCTTCTGGTGCGCGTTCAGATTCAAAAAGGTTCTGATTGGATGATGAAAAGGATCCATTCTTGCGCTGGATATACAGGGCTCCTGCTGTTCCCCTGGCACCGCAAATGTAAAGGTCTTCCAGTCCATCTCCATTTACATCACCAACGGCCATCCTGGGTCCCTCATTGGAATGCATATGAAAGAGCAGTGGATCTCTCAGAAAATCGTTAAAATCATTCTCCCTGTGTGATATGTCCAGCCCCCCTGGGGCTTCACTCCTTGTAAAAACCGTTTGTCCGCTTGAGCTTGGGGGAGCCGCGCAGGGGAAGGCATCGCTCTGCTGCAATGTCAGA
>JAUVIT010000218.1 GCA_030592605.1 Bacteroidota bacterium | reverse complement strand
GGCCACACTTTTTGCATAGGATACCAATTCATAAGAGAGCTTCTTGAATTTACCATCCCAGTTTTCTGTATAAACTAATACTGACATAAGAATATCGTTAATGGTTATTAGTTAATCGTTAATTATAAATAATTAGAGGACTTTGGCCTCATTCTGGAGGAGGTTGACAAGTTCTTTCACATTGTCGGCATCCACCATTTTACAGGGGGCTTTGGGTTCTGGCATGGCAAAGGCCTGATAAGTGGTAAACGTTTCTGCATCCGCAGCAGCTACCACCTGTAAAGGCTTTTTCCGTGCCATCATGATTCCGCGCATGGCGGCAATCCTGGGCTCCTTGGCAATTCCCTTCTGAACCACAGCCACAAAAGGTGCAGGAACACTCACCTCCTCTTTGCCTCCGTCGATATCACGGGATAAAAGCACCTCTTCGCCTTCCAGCTTTAAACCAGAGACAGCCGATACGGAAGGAATACCCATGATCTCAGAGATCATTCCTCCAACAGCCGATCCATTATAGTCGCTGGATTCAATCCCACAGAGGATCACTCCAAAATCACCACTGGCAGCAACTGTTGCCAGTTGGGAGGCCACAAAATGGGCATCAGTAGACACAGCATCCACCCTGATAGCATCGTCGGCTCCAATGGCCAGTGCTTTTCGGAGGGTGGGCTCTGCAGCGGCAGAACCAACGGTCACCACAGTCACATTCGATACTGGGTTGGAGGCATCCTCCTTCAACTCCATGGCCCTGGTAAGAGCCAGTTCGTCCCATGGATTGATGATCCACTGAACTCCGCCATCATCAAAGCTTGTGTTATCGGTTGAAAACTTCACCTTGGTGGTGGTATCCGGTACATTACTAATACAAACAAGAATACGCATATTGATCTGATTTTAAGACGATGCAAATATAAAAGAATTCTAAAAACGCTCATAGAAAAAAGGTTATATAAAATCAATACAAAAAGGCAATGATCAGGCGCGGCCTCAACACATTAACTTTAAATTCCTTAAAAGGCTTTTAAAGCAACAAATTTGAAGTTTAACTATTGTGATATGTAAACTAATTCGTTAACTTTGTCAGTAGAAAGAATAATAATTGCTTATAAAAATCGCTTCCTTGATTTCTATGAAGGGCAGGATAGTAAGGTCCAGAAGAAAATCGAATATGTTATTGATTTGGTGAGATTTGAGGAGAGATACTAGTCTTGACAAAGTGCTTAGTCAAGAAAACACAGAAGACTCCCAGAAAAGAGATTAAACTGGCAGAGAAGCTTAAGAATGAATACCTGAATGAAAAATATGGAGGATAATTTCATGAAGAATTTAACGAATTTTGAAGATATTTTAAATAAAAAATATGGCCCGAAAGGCACATCTGAGAGAGATAAGTATGAAGCAGATTCCTTGGCATTTAGACTTGGTGTAATGCTAAAGGAAGCCAGACTAGATGCTAAAATAACTCAAGAGGAGCTTGCAATGAAAACCGGAACAAAAAAAAGCTATATCTCAAGAATTGAAAGAGGAAAAAGCGACATTCAAATATCTACTTATCACAGACTGATTGAAATTGGTCTTGGTAAAAATTTAATTATCAATATTGGCTAAAATGAAAGTTGGAATAAATGCTTTAATCCTTTCGACAATTTTTTTTCTATTGATTTCCCCGAACCTGAGAGGACAAGTAATTCAGGGAAAGCTTATTGATTCGACGGATGAAAGGCCCCTGGCTTATGGGAATGTTGGAGTGGTAAACTTTTCCAGGGGAACAATTACAAACGAAAGAGGAGAGTTTGAACTTATGTGCAGTGATCTGCCCCAGGATGCTGAAGTTCGGTTTTCAATGATCGGGTATGAATCACAAGCATTTACAGTCCATGACTTACTCAGTAACTTCAATACAATCAAATTGATAAAAAAAGCCATTGAGCTTGAAGAAGTCACCATAAAATGGAAGGGAACAACACGACAAATCGGGACTTCTAAAATATCAAAAACAGGGGGAGTTTGCGGTTGGGGAGGTACAGATTTCGGACGAGGACACGAACTTGGACTCTTATTGGGTCTTGGTAACGAAACTGTCAAAATTGAAGACTTAAACCTTAGGGTGCACAAGCAGTCGTTTGACACCATAGTTTTCAGATTGCATATAAGGTCCCTGGAAAATGGATTACCCTCTGAAGAATTGCTGACTGAGAATATTTATCTTACAGTAAGTGAATATTCGGGTTGGCAAAAGATTGATTTATCAGTTTACAACATATTTATGAGTGGGGATGTTGCGCTATCTCTTGAATGGATAAGGGTTTCAAATGTAATCAAAAAAAATCTGGTCAAAATGAATGGTGCAAAGACAGTGACACCAGTTGTGCTTTTCAATTTAAACAAGAAAAGCGGGACAATATTCAGCAGAAGAGGAAGCGAAGCAAAATGGCGGAAAGAGGAAAATAATAGCCCCGGTTTTTATATAAGCCTGAAGGAATAATGCTATTTAGCTGGTGGCGCTGATCTCTGTAAGTCGTTGCGGATCCGTAATTACAATATCCTTGCCGGCAAGAGAGAGAATACCTTCTTTCTCAAACTCCTTGAGAAACTTGATCACACTCTCCACAGAGATAGAAGCAAAGTCAGCAATATCCTGCCTGGTCAGATAGTTGAACACCTCTTCGCTCCTGAGTAAGTCAGAATCCAGATAAAGCAAGGCAGTAGCCAGTTTACCGCGCATCTGTTTGTAAGACAGACTGGCGACTAGCTCCATCAGATACTTCTCCGAGTTAAAATTTTTGGAGGTGATTCGGAAGCCAAATTCAGGATTGGTCTGCAAGAGCTTTCTCAGACTTTCCTTATCGATCATCAGAAGTTCAGCATCCTTCATTGCAACAGCAGAATAAGAGTAGGTCCGCTCACTAAACATGGAGGAGAAGGCTAGAAAATCACCACTTTTGGAAATCCAAAGATTCTGCACCTTGTTCCGGCCGGTCTGAAGGTAAACCCTGATAAGCCCGGATTGTATAAAGAGGACATGGGGTGCAAAGGCCCCCTGTTTAAAAATGGTCTCCCCTTTCAGGTAGGTGATCTGCGTCCTGTTCTTGCTGAGTGCCTCCAGATCCTCCCTGGAAATCAGCTGAAAACAGTCCGGTTCATTCTGCCGCATGTCTCTTCCCCTATCATGACTTTTATCTGCCATCAAACTGTATCTTGTAGATTTCATAAAAGCAATCCAAAGATAGTTGAAAAATGATAGTAAAAAAGCTATCAAATCCCGGTCTGGCCAATGCAGATACTACGAAGCAAAAGGAGGATCTTTGCATCGTCAAAAAAATACTGAAAAAGTTATATCATTAAAAAGATAGAAAAGATGAAAATGTTACACACCGATTTACAAGAGATAGAAACTGCAGCTGAACTTGAAAAGATGATTGCGGAGAACGAAAATGTGATGGTATGCTGTGGTCGCATGGGACCCATGTGTATCCCCGTATATGATGTTATGGAGGAGTTGGAAGAGGATCGCACCGATGTGAAATTCGCCGTGATGGCCTTTGATACACCAGAAGCTGGTATCATTAGAAATGATGATGCATGCCGCGGATTTATGGGACTTCCCTTCACCATGTATTATAAGAATGGAAAAGTTGCCAAAGCTACAAGTAGTATTCAAAACATGCAGCAGGTAAGCTCCATCCTGAATGAACAATTCAGCACGTCTGATGTTCAAAATGCTTAGGCATGAGTAAAGAGGAAATATTTGATGTGATAGTTGTTGGTGGTGGGGCTGCAGGCCTCAGCGCCGGTATCTACAGCTCCCGTGCCCGTCTCTCCACCCTGATCCTTAATGAAGGAGCAATAGGTGGCCAGATGGTGCTCACCGATGAGATTGCCAACTATCCGGGGGTTGAAAAAACCAAGGGCTATCTGCTTGCCTCTACCATGAAAAAGCAGGCCAAAGAATTTGGATGCAAGATCAAATCCAACCTGAAGATCAAGTCCTACGATCTGGAGGGAGAGATCAAACACGTAGTTTTGGAAGATGGAAGAGAGTTTCATGCACGGAGTGTAATCCTTTCTCCCGGAGGAAGGCCAAGACCACTTGAGATACCTGGCGAGGAGCAATTCAAGGGAAGCGGTATATCCTACTGTGCCACCTGCGATGGGGAATTCTTCACAGGAAAAGAAATCATTGTAGTGGGTGGAGGCAACTCGGCACTGGAAGAGGCAGTTGCTCTGACCACTTACGCCGAGAAGGTTACCATTGTCCATCAATTTGATCATTTCCAGGCTTTTCAACACGCAATTGATCAGGCCCAAATGAACCCGAAGATTGAGTTTGTTATGGAGTCGGAACTACGCACCTTCTCTGGCAATGGGGTTCTGCAGGAGGTTAGTCTGGAGCATCTTCCCAGCGGAAAAACCACCTCAAGGAATATTGACGGAGTTTTTATCTTTGCGGGATATATTCCCAATACCGCTGATCTGAAAGGGATCATCAAGCTGAATGAACGCAACGAGATCCTGGTGGACCAGGATATGAAGACCAGTCTTCCCGGTGTATTC
>JAUVIT010000250.1 GCA_030592605.1 Bacteroidota bacterium | reverse complement strand
CGGAGCTAGCGATTCAAGTTGCAGGTCATGTGCCCCATTTCCATCCACAATCATCTCAATATTTGTTGGAATTGTTCCCAGAGGGGAGAGGTCAATGGAAATTTCCTTTTCCATGTTTTCTCCATTGACTCCGGCTATGTACCACCTGTCACCATTTTTCCTGGCCAGGACCACATCTTTACCCGGATATCCGCCCAGGAATTTTGTTTCTTCCCATACCACTGGTACTGTCTTAAGGAAATCTACAGCATAGGGAGGGAGTCCCAGGGTCTGTCCGGGCGTATCGGCATGATGCATGATCCCGGTTTCAAGGATGACAGTCAGAGCCAGCTCAAAGCCGTAGGTGGTCAGGTGATCATAGGTGTTATTTGAGTATCCTCCAGGTGTGTAGTCAACAGGTCCCACAGCATTCCGAGTAAAGGGCAGGATGGTCATATTGCCGGGAGCCATCGTAGGGAAATATGGGTCAAAGATGTAGCACTCTTCACCCCGCACCGCTTCCATGGAAACCAGGTTGGGCCAGGTTCGTCTCCATCCTTTGGGCATGGTGCAGCCGTGAAAGTTGACTAGCAGCTTAAAGTCTGCTGCATCCTCAAGGATGCTGATATATTGATTGATGATCTCTTGTTTGTCCGATTGGAAAAAGTCCACTTTGACGCCTTTAATGCCCAGCTTGCTGATACGCTCAAATTCAGCCCTTCTGGCGTCTTTGTCCCACATCAGGTCCCTGGGTTCCTCAGTCACCACATTGTGCTTTCCCCCCGAGTTATACCAGAGGAGGAGTCCCACATTTTTCTGTTCTGCATATCTCAACAGTTCTTCCATAGTGCCATTTTTCATGTGGTTCCAGTTGGCATCCACCAGGAAGTATTCCCATTTCATCTCAGCAGCGAAATCAACAAAAGGAACAAGCCGTTCATAGAGCTGTGGACTGTCATTATCGGACCACCAGCTCCAGGAAGCACGTCCGGGATTAATCCAGGAGGTATCCTCAATTTTTGAAGGTGCTGAAAGATCGGTGGGAAGGGTGGTTTCCATGATCTGGGCAAGGGTCTCACCCAGGGCAATAACGCGCCAGGGGGTGGACCAGGGCAGTTGTGAACTGGAACCGTTTTCATAATATCCTTCGGCTTCTCCCTGCTCTGCAAACTTGATCATGTACCGGCCCTGTTCGCACTCAGCATGCAGGTGACTGGATCCATAAGTGCCATCAAATCCGGCTTCCGAAACCATCATCCAGGCCCCTTCAGATTCCACCAGGATGGGGAAAGCCCATCCGTTCTTATTCCAGGGTGCCTTGGTTCCTACCTTGAAGCTCTTATAGTAAGTCTCATAGGCAGGGGTGTAAACAGAAAGGGTGTCGTAAGGCTGTCCCCAAAAGGTTCCATCTTTAAAATCAAATCCAGTTAGCTCATTGGTGACTGTAAGTACATCTTCAGCTTCACCTGTGAAGTTGTACCTGAACGCAATCCCGTCGTTGTAGGCACGAAACTCCAGGGCGACCTGTTTCTGATCCTTGTTTTGAAAGGAGAGTATGCTTGCATTATAGCTATTGCTCACCTGCAGTTTTTTACCTGTGACCAGGGTATATTGATCCCTTACATTTTCTTGCTTCTCTTCAGATACAAATTCCAGATTTTCAACAAAGCGGCTATCTTCCCGGATAACTCCCAGAGGCGAAGGATCCATTATTTGCTTATAAGTGTCACCCTTTTTCAGGTATACGGAATAGTATAGCCTTATGTCAGATTGATCTTCTTCCTGGCTTATGACCACCCGAACTAACTCATCGGGCGATTCAAGCTGAAAATAGGTAGAGGTGGTACACGAGACTAGCAGGGCCAGCAGAACCGGCAGCAGGGCGATTTTTAATGTTTTGAGTGTCATGGAAAGTGAATATTTTGCTTAAAAGTAATGAATATGTTCTTAGCTTAGGACTTAGATTTTTGATTTTTCTTCCCTACATTTAGGTTCTATTGATGAGCATCCAAAAGAGCTACAATATTGGTGTCATAGGGGCAGGCTGGATCGCCAAAGCCCACATGGGTTTCCTTCAGGAAACCGGAAGAGCCAGTATCACCTGGATCGCAGCCAGGAATCCAGAGAACCTGGAGAAGGTCAGGAGCAAATTTGGCATCTCCAACAAGACCCACGATTACCATGATATTCTAAAAGATCCTGCTGTTGAGGTGGTGCTCATTGCCACCCCTCCGGACACGCACAGGGAGATGTTTATGGAAGCCCTTCGGGCGGGTAAGCCTGGAAACTGCAAAAAAACATATGGAAATAATATTTTCAATAAATGAATTAAATGGAAGCAATTAGCAAACTCGAAATAGCAAAAATGATTGATCACTCTCTCTTGCATCCGACCATGGATGATCAGACGCTCAGAGAGGGAATTGAATTGGCAAGGAAATACCATGTGGCTTCGGTCTGTATCAAGCCCTATGCTGTAAAAATGGCGGCAGAAATGCTCCATGGGTCCGATGTAATGGTTTGCACGGTGATCGGATTTCCTCATGGTAACAGCCGGGTGGATGTAAAGGTCTATGAGACTGAGAGGGCTATTGATGACGGTGCCGAGGAGATCGATATGGTGGTCAACATAGGGAAGGTATTGTCGGAGGACTGGGACTATGTGACAAATGAAATTGCTTCCATCGTAGCAGTTACCAAGAAACATGGGGCTGCTTTAAAGGTCATTTTTGAAAATGATTTCCTGTCCAATGATTTACATAAAATCAAACTGTGTGAAATCTGCAGTCAGCTGAAGGTGGAGTTTGTGAAAACTTCCACCGGATATGGCTTTAATAAGCAAAGCGATGGCTCTTATAGCTATAAGGGTGCTACAGAAGACGACCTGATCCTGATGCGCAGGTATTCTGATAAGTCTGTTGAGGTGAAAGCAGCAGGAGGAGTACGCACCCTGGAAGATACTTTAAAGGTAAGACAGCTGGGTGTGACCCGTATTGGGGCAACAGCCACAGAGGCCATTATCCTGGCTGTGGATGGAAAGAAAGCCGGGGAATCACCTGAAGGATATTAACGAGGTATAAGTCTAAAATGCAATCGATCATGAGAATTACACAATTACTTCCATTGCTTTCCCTGGTTCTGACTTTTACTGCTTGTTCGGAACAGGTGGAGCAGAAGGCAAGGCCCAACAGTGTTTTCAACATGTCGGACGATCACGCCTACCAGGCCATCAGCGCCTATAGCGATCATCTGATGCAGACTCCCAATATTGACCGGATAGCTGATGAAGGGATGTTATTCAGCAATGCCTGTGTAAGCAACTCCATCTGTGCTCCCTCAAGGGCCACCATTCTAACAGGAAAACACTGTCACCTGCATGGGAAGATCGATAACCTGTTTCCATTTGATACCACCCAGCTTACCTTCCCACAGATCTTTCAGGCTGCCGGGTACCAAACGGCCATGTTCGGGAAACTCCATTTTGGAAATAATCCCAAAGGAATTGATGAGTTTAAGATTTTACCCGGCCAGGGCCAATATTATAATCCCGATTTTAATACCAACGATGGCAAAATTCACATTGAGGGCTATACCACCGATGTGATTACCGATCTGACCATGGATTGGATGAAGAACCGCAGGGATCCGGAAATACCCTTTCTGCTTTTCTTTCTGCATAAAGCACCTCACCGTAATTGGCTTCCCGCCGAAAGGCACTACAAGGAGTTCACCAAAAAGACTTTTCCGGAGCCACCCACCCTTTTTGATGATTATGAAGGACGTGGTTCTGCAGCAAAGGCGGCCGAAATGAATATCCTGACACACCAGAACTGGGCCGGTGATTCAAAAGTCTACCCTGAGGTAATGGATGAGCTGGGTATTGAGCCCATATCTAACTGGGACAAACGAGCCATGCAAAATGCATTGAACCGTTTTACCGATGAGCAAAGAGAGGCCTGGAATGAGGTTTACGGACCCATTATTGAGGATTTCAAGGAGCGGTATCCCACCATGACCGAGAAGGAGCAAATGAGCTGGAAGTACCAGCGTTACATGCAGGACTACCTGGCCTGTATTGCAGCTGTGGATGATGGTGTTGGTACACTGCTTGACTATTTGGATGAAGCGGAACTTTCCGAAAATACAATTGTTGTCTACACCTCCGATCAGGGTTTCTACCTGG
>JAUVIT010000266.1 GCA_030592605.1 Bacteroidota bacterium | reverse complement strand
TTCCGTATTGTCTTTCACCAGCGGAGGTTTGATCTCCGGCATATCCTTCATGGAGGGGATTTTCCATAACTCAGACCCGTTGGCCAGGTAGCCGTCTGTCAACAAGATCACCGGGGTCATATGCTCCAGTGATAATTTTGCAGCCTGGAATGCATAATTAAAACAATTGGCCGGTGATGAGGCCGCAATAACAATACAGGGCGACTCTCCGCTCCGGCCATAAAGTGCCTGCATCAGGTCGGCCTGCTCGGTCTTGGTAGGCAATCCCGTAGAGGGTCCGCCCCGCTGAACATTCACAATGACAAGGGGTAATTCGGTAATAACGGCCAGACCGATGGCCTCGCCCTTCAGGGCCAGTCCGGGTCCCGAAGTACTGGTACAGGCCAGCTTCCCTGCAAAGGATGCACCAATGGCCGAGCTGATCCCGGCTATTTCATCTTCGGCCTGAAAAGCAATGGCTCCCAGGTGTTTGCGTTTGGTAATCTCCTGCAGGATCTCAGTAGCAGGAGTAATGGGATAGGATCCCAGGAAGAGTTCCAGTCCCGCTTTCTCGGCAGCAGCCAGCAACCCCCAGGCCGTGGCCTGGTTGCCGGTAATGTTCCGGAACAAGCCCTTCTTTCCCTTTACCGGGTCCACATGGTAGGTGGTGGAGAGAGCCTCTATGGTCTCTGCAAAATTGTAACCTTCGTTCAACACGGCGATATTGGCTTTGACCAGTGCCGGCTTCGTTTTGAACTTCTGCTTCAGAAAGTCCTCCCCAATCTTCAGATCACGGTTAAATAACCAGTAGAGCAATCCCGCCACAAACTGGTTTCGTGTCTTATCCGCATTCTTGTTATCGAGTCCGTTCTGCATAGCCACATCGCGCGAGAGCTCGCTGATGGGCGCCTTCACCACGTTATAACCATCCAGAGAATCATCGTGCAGAGGATCCTCCTCATAACCTGCCTTCTTATAGTGCTTGTTGTCGAAGTTATCTATGTCGATAATGATGGTGGCACCATCCTTCACCCACTTCATATTTGCTTTCAGAGCAGCGGGATTCATGGCCACCAGCACATCGGCCTGGTCACCGGGAGTGCTTACCTCCTTATGACCGATATGGACCTGAAAGCCCGAAACACCTGCTACGGTCCCCTGCGGCGCCCTTATCTCGGACGGGTAGTCCGGAAAAGTGGATAGATCGTTCCCGATAAATGCCGAAGTATCTGAAAACTGGGTTCCTGTAAGCTGCATGCCATCGCCAGAATCGCCTGCAAACTTCACTACTACCTCGTCCAGTTCAATGACCCTGTGCTTTTTTGCCATGGGTAAAAAAGTTAAAAGTTAGTATGTTATATACAAATCAAAGTTAGGTATTTTAATACCCGGTGCTTATCCCTCCAATACTTTCTTTACATTTTTTTTAACATGCCGGGCTGCACCTTCTGAATATATATACATCCATGTAAATATATAGATATTTAAACATAATCTCAATCTGCATTAAACCTCTTACAGGTTGAATTATCAAACAAGAAACACTAATTTACTGTGGTGAAAAAAATTGAACGCATTCTGGGCTTCGCAGGTCTTCTCCTCTTTGTCCTAGGGGTACTATTTAAATTCCAGCGATGGCCTGGTGCAAGTGTTGCTCTGACACTGTCTGTGTTTATCCTGAATCTGGGTTACCTGCCCCTGAACCTGATCCGGGAACGAAGAAAAGCCAGTTCCAAGCTGCATACCATCTACCTGGTAGTTCGTTTTATTACCCTCTTCCTGATACTCTTTGCTTTTCTTTTTAAGGTCCAGCACTGGGCAGGAGCCGGTCTCCTCTATAACTTTATCACTTATTTACTCCCCGTATTTATTCTCGTTTATCTCTATGTGGCCTATAAAGGACAAAGCGGAGGCCCCCTGAGTCTGACAAGCACGCTGATGATTGTAATCGGCTTCTGCATTTATGTTTTTGTAAACCAATCAAGCATTTCCACCAGCGTCGTAAATGGCTACCTGGTTCTGGAGCAGCAGTTCAGAAAAAACAATGCCGGACTGCGAACGGCCAATTCAATTATTTACGAAAGTCTCGAAACCCTGCAGGATACCAGCGAAGCAGAATTAATCGCATCCATCAGGGGGCTGAAAGAGAGCAGCGAGACTGCCATTCATCTGAATCTCGCGATCCGAAAAGAATTCCGCTCCTTATTTGCCAGTGACAGGGACCGGGATAACTTCAGTAGATTCAACTTCCGCATTTTAGCAAGCAATGAACTCAGTGAGGAGTATTTTATGGGTGAGGGAAAGGGACTCGAACTGAAAACAATGCTGGAACAATACGAAAACGACCTGCAAAGGATCCAGGCCAAAAATGGGCTTCCTCCCGCACTGATAGGAATAGGATTTGACCTGGACGATCATGTGACACCCTGGGGTGATACCGTGAGTTGGGAAGATCGAATGTTCGCCCGCAGACCGGTGGCCAACTGCTTCACCAACCTGAGGTGGATCGAACAGATCACATTGCTCCAGGAAAATGCCCTCCTGAATGAACTTATCAATCATTTTGATCTGTCGCAGGAATCCAACTTAATCAGGCAACTGGCCAACAAAGAGTCGGAAAAAGCCATTGAGCTTCAAGCCAATGAGATTCTGCGAATCAGCCAGCAGCAGGAGTTACAAAATATACAGCTGGAAACAACACAAACCGAGCTGCGCCAGCGAAACATCCTGCTTGCAGTGGCCTTTACGGGCATTGCCTTCGTGCTGGTACTTTTGATCATCTCCTCCCGTGCCTATTTCCGGAAACAAAAAGACATGCGGGAGCTTGAAATACAAAATAAAAAGATCGAAGGTCAGCGAAATGAGATAGGTGCACAGAGGGACGAGATAGAAGCGCAAAGGGATGAAATCGAGGCCCAGAGAGACCTGGTCCAGGAACAGAAGGAGCAAATCGAAAAAAATCATCATGAGGTCACATCCAGCATCGACTATGCCATGCGCCTTCAGGATGCCATGCTTCCCGGTCCAACCCTGCTGGAAGAACACTTTTCCGGCCACCTGATTTTCTTTCGGCCCAAGCAAAAGGTCAGTGGAGACTTTTACTGGTGGTCCAGAAGTGAAAATTCACTGGTTATTGCTGTGGCCGACTGCACGGGTCATGGCGTCCCCGGTGCCTTTATGAGCCTGCTGGGGGCCTCCTTGCTTAAGGAAGTGGTGAACCGTGAAGGAATAACAACCCCGGGACTGATCCTCGATCGACTAAGGGAAGAAGTTATCGAAGCCCTGAGCCAGAAAGGGGCTATGGGAGAGCAAAAAGATGGTATGGATATGGCTCTGGTAAGCATCGACCCCAATAGCCTCCTTTGTCAGTATTCCGGAGCTAATAGCGCCCTCTATTTGCTCCGGCGCGGAAAGATCAAGATCTACCGGCCCGATCCCATGCCCCTCTCCTATTACGAAGAAATGCATCCCTTTAAGACGCATGAGATTCAGCTTGAGGCGGGCGACCAGCTCTATCTGTTCAGTGATGGCTATGCCGACCAGTTTGGTGGAGAATTGCGCAAGAAATTCAAATATTCCAGATTCCGACAGCTAATTACCGAGCACGCCGACCTGTCCATGCCCCGCCAGCAGCAGGTCCTGTCCGACACCATCCGCGAATGGCAGGGCAAACACGAACAGATCGATGACATGGTTGTAGTGGGTATTCGAATCTGAGCTTACACCCAAATATTCCGCTTTCCCAACTTGATATTTTCGTTGAAGAACATATTGGCAATCACCTCGAAGTAAGGGGTGTAATCAGAGATGTAGAACAGGTTGTCGCCGGAACATTTGTCAGCCAGAAGCTTCTCGGCGGTAAGAAATTCCTGTACCGAAAGAGCAACAATCCGGGCCGTATCAAGCACATTGACTTCAAAATTCAGGAAGCGGCT
>JAUVIT010000060.1 GCA_030592605.1 Bacteroidota bacterium | reverse complement strand
GAGGAGATTCATTCTGTTTACAAAGGTGAGGTCTTTGTTGGACAGGATCTGGATATCTTCTAAGGATGCAGGCAATGAAAAAGGGGCTTTTTCTATTGTTAATATTTCTCTTGCCTGTCCTGGTCCGCGGAGCAAGTTTGGCTGACGGGGATATCATTATCTATCTCTTTCCCGGACAGGGTGCCGATGCGCGGCAGTTCAAACATCTGGAATTTCCGCCCGGCTATGATACGGTTCATATCTCCTACCGTGTGCCTGAAAAACATGAGAATATGGCGGCCTTTGCCAGTCGTTTTATAAAAGAGATAGACCAGTCCAGACCCTATATCCTCATGGGTGTATCCCTGGGAGGAATGATCTGTACAGAGCTGAGCGATACCCTCTCTCCCCTGCTTACCATTTTGATCTCCAGTGCAAAGACTTGTGATGAATTGCCTCTTAGGTATACCGTTCAAAAACACCTAAGACTGAACAGGATCGTTCCCAAGCGTTTGACCAAAGGCGGGGCCAGATTGCTTCAGGGTATTGTGGAACCCGACCGCAAGCATGATAAGGAGACCTTTAAGGATATGCTGAAAGCCAAGGATCCACTCTATCTGAAACGGACTGTGGACATGATTGTTAACTGGGATCGGACCCGCTATCCGGATGGGATAGTCCACATCCACGGGGATAGCGATCACACCATCCCAATTAAAAATGTCTCTTATGATTACCTTATTGCAGAAGGTTCTCATATGATGGTACTTACCCGTGCCGAAGAAATCAATCTGCTTATCGCATATCTCCTGATTCAAAAGAATTAACCTGTTCATACAAGTCTCTCCAGGCCCAGTCAGCAGCCGTATAGTAAAGGGGAGATTCAAGCCTTTCTCCAGCACGTTCTCCCATCATCCCTTCACCAAAAATATCCCACATGGTACCGGTCTCATCTTTCATGATAAGTGGAAATTTACCTTGCACAGGCTCCATGTTGTAAGTGGTCAGGAAAGCAAGCATGTAATGATGCTCACTGGAACCAGCCACAACTATCTTTCCTCCCGGATTTACAGTACTCATATGCATGGTGGGCTCGCCGGGGAACATATCAAGTGAAAAGGTCTCGACTGACTCTTTACCAATAATACCCAGCTGCTGCTCATTTGGTGCAGCTTCGGCCGACTTCATTCCGATATTGTTGACATAAACGCTTGCATCAGGGAAGTGATCTTTTACGGTAAGCCAGGTGGTTTCAATCATTGGATAGGTAGTAAGCTCCCTGAATGCAAAGATCTCTCCATCAAGGGCATCTCCCTGAAAACGCCTCATTAGCATCTGCGACCAGATATTATCAGAATTCACATCCAGGGGCATCAGGTTATCTTTGAAGAGATATCCGGAAGCGGTCAGCAACATGGTATCCACTCCCACCACCCTGTTCCAGTTAATTCCGCTACGGGTGATGGGACAATAGCTTATGGCCATCCAAACCCCGTTTACCGCTTCATTAACCACCTCCACAAGCATATGCCGGTATGGGAAGACCTGCACCTTACCACTGGCTTTTGTTAAAAATACCAGGTCATCATCCCGGAGATGGGCGATTTCATCTACTGTCTTATATTCAGGATTCTCGATCAGCTTAAAAGGATTGAGATTCCCGGTAACATGCTCCTGCTCATCAAGCTGCTTCGTGATATCATTTGCTGCCTGGGAATCTCCCAGGGGAAGTGTTTCGGTCTGACATCCAGCGGTGTATAGCAGTATGCTTATAATGGCTAATTTCGATACTATTTTCATTTCTTCCAGGTATTGATCCAATCCCTTGGTCGACAAATCAGGAATTACCTTACAGGCATACAGGGACGAAACATTTTTGCTAGATTTGTTTTTTGCCTTACCAATAAAAAAAACATGAGAAAACTGACTCTTGTCTTGCTTTTGGTCCTGATGACCATCACACTTTCTGCCCAGAAAAAGCAGTACGATTCATTAATGGATGCCTTTATGAGTGGTGGAGCACTCCGGGGTGACCGCGGACCGGCAGGTGTGGAATGGATAGAGGATAGTGATCGCTACTCCTTTACCAAGCGGGAAGGAAGAGCTCAGCAAATCTGGACTTATGATATCAAGACTGAATCGGAAGAACTGGTCTTCAGTGAGGGCGATCATAAGTTTCCGGGTACGGAAAATCAGTTCAGTTACCGCTCCTTTCAGTGGACCAGGGACTATAAGTTTCTGTTATTTCAGACCAATTTCAAACGGATCTGGAGATATTCGGGAAATGCCGATTATTATCTCTACTCCCTGGAAGATAAAACACTAAGCCCCATTATGGAGGGTGCCTTCACAGCAGAAGTATCTCCCGACGGGAAGAAGGTGGGTTATGGGAAAGATGGAAACCTGTTCACCTTTGATCTTGCAAGCGGGGAACATACGCAGCTCACTAGCGACGGAGCCGATAAATATTATAACGGCCGCTTTGGTTGGGCTAATGAGGAGGAATTTGGACTGGTACAGGCCTGGGAATGGTCGTACGACAGTAAATACATTGCTTTCTGGCAAACCGATGAAAGGGAAGTTCCTGTCTATCAATTAACAGATTTTTCAGGCCAACATCCGGAGTATATGGAGCTCCCCTATCCCAAAGTGGGTGATAATCCACCCGTGGAAAGACTGGGAGTTATCAATACCGCAGACGGGAGCAAGCAATGGCTCGATTTTGATCCGGAAGGTGGCTACATGCCAAGAATTTATTGGACCTCCAAAGAGAATACCCTGGCAGTGGTCTGGATGAACAGGGCTCAGGATCACCTTAAATTATACCTCTTTAATGTGGAGACTGGTAGTAAGACCATGATCATGGAGGAAAAGAACTATGCATGGATCGACATCTTCGACTTCTTTGCCGGAGAACTTCACCTCTTCTACTTTCCCGAAGAAATGGACTCCTTCTTCTGGATCTCTGACCGGGATGAATACTCGCATATATATCAGTATGATTATGAAGGAAATGTACTGGGACAAATTACTACTGGCCCCTACGACGTAGCCTCAATAAAAGCAATCGATCCCGCGAAAAAAGCCCTCTACTAACAGTCCTGCGAGTTTACACCCATGGATCGCAATCTCTATAGCGTGAAATTCAACGGGAAAGGGAAAAAACAGATCACCACCACTGAAGGGAACCACAGGGTCAATGTGGCCCCAGCAGGTCGCTACTTTATAGATAGCTACTCAAATACCACCACTCCATCGACTGTAGACCTGCGTGATGGTAAAGGTGCACTTATCAAAAATCTGGCCGCACACCAGGGTGCACTGGATCACCTGGAAAAATTTGAATATGCTCCAAGGGAGCTTTTTTCCTTTACCACCTCGGACGGACAAGAAATTGATGGTTACCTGATCAAACCTATGAGTTTTGATCCTGAGAAGTCCTATCCCCTGCTACTGGCAGTTTATGGCGGACCCGGCTCACAGGGAGTTTACAACAGCTTCGAAACCAGTGGATGGAATCAGTACCTGGCACAGCAGGGCTACATTATAGTTAACATCAACAACCGGGGTAATGGCGGTTATGGCAGTAAGTTCGAAAAGGTGGTTCATAAACAACTGGGTAAATGGGAAACCCACGATTTTGCAGAGACCGCCCTCTACCTGTCTGAAAAATCATGGATCGACCGGGAACGTGTTGGGATCATGGGACACAGTTTTGGTGGTTTCTCGGCAGGAATGTCCTTGCTCTTGCATCCCGATGTTTTTAAAGCGGGCATAGTAACAGCTTCCATCTCCGACCATCGGAATTATGACTGTGTGCTTACTGAGAAATACATGGGACTTCTTGATGAAAACGAGGAAGGTTACAAGAAGAGCTCCATGGTTGATCTGGCAGGAAACCTGGAAGGAAAAATGTTGCTGGTGCACTCCCTGCTGGATGATAATGTACATCCACAGAACACTTTTCAACTGGCTAAAGCCATGATCGATGCAAACAAGAACATCGACCTGAAGATCTATCCCCCTGGAACACACGGAGTAGCCTATGATATGAACAGCCGGATGCACCTATACAATACTTACCTGGACTGGCTCAATAAGAACCTGAAAGGGACTGAATAAAAAAGACGATCATGCGCTCCCGAATTCTGTTTGTCATCATCTCAATCCTGGTCACGGGCTGCATCTCCGTGGAAATATGTGATGATGATAATAACTCAGTGATGGTGGCGAAGTTTATGACCATGAAAGAAGATCTACCCGCCGATAGTACGGTTGCCTCTTTAAGTTTATATGGCATCCGGGAGGGGCGGCCCGACAGTCTCCTATACAATAATCAACCGTCCATAAATACTTTCGATGTACCACTGGATCCTCACCACGATTTTACAAGATTTGTATTGCACCTGGGCGAGCAAACAGATACACTTGAACTCATGCATCATCAGGAATTCTATATGATCTCCTATGATTGTGGTTTTGGAAATCTGTTCACCTTAGAAACAGTCGGGTACAGAACCGGAATGATCAAAAGTGCTGAAATTATAGATGAAATAGTTGATGCTGAAACTGAAGAGGATGATGTACATATCTGGCTCTTTCTCTAAAACAGCCTTACTGCTGTTGCTTCTTTCCTTGCTGGGGAAAGTATCCGCACAGGAAGTGGCCGGCCAGGAAGGATCCAAGAAGGATACCCTCCGGACCTTTGGTCCCCGCTTTGGCGTCGATCTGGCCCCGTTCATTTATTATTTTACCGAACCCAAGATAATTGGTGCGGAGGTAAGTGTGGATTTTGAGATTTATAAGAATCTCTATCCTGTTTTTGAATTGGGATATAGCAGCACCTCAGAGAGCGAAGAGACCTTTGATTATGAATCCGTGGGAAATTATGCTCGTGTTGGTATCGATTATAATCTACTGAAAGCCAAAGACCGCGCATGGCACAACACGATGACTCTTGGTTTTCGCTACGGCATGTCGTTTTTCAAACAAAGCTCAGATAATGTATTGATATACAGCGACTACTGGGGTAATTATATGCCTGACCCCTATGAGAGTAGTTTGAAGGCTCATTGGCTGGAACTAACAGGGGGAATCAAGGTGGAATTGGTTTCGAACCTTTCCCTGGGATGGATGATACGCTACAAGTTTCTGCTGAATCCCGATATGGATCCGGTCATGATTCCCGCGCTTATTCCCGGTTACGGGAATGGAGTCAACACCTCGACATTCGGATTCTCCTATTCCGTATTCTATATGATTCCACTTATAAAAAAATAAATACAAATTGCTCCTATGGCCTATTTTGCATCCAGTACCCGATACGATCAGATGAAATATAATCGCTGTGGTAACAGCGGACTTCTCTTGCCTGCTGTTTCACTGGGCCTCTGGCATAATTTCGGAGGAGGGGGTGACTATCAGATTATGAAGGAAATCCTGCTCAGGGCCTTCGACCTGGGGATCACACATTTTGACCTGGCTAATAATTATGGCCCACCTCCCGGCAGTGCCGAATCGAACCTGAAAAACGTACTGCAAGCAGAACTGGCCCAGCATCGTGACGAATTGATCATCTCCACCAAGGCCGGTTACCTGATGTGGGATGGTCCCTATGGCGAATGGGGAAGCCGGAAATATCTGATGGCCAGTCTTGATCAGAGCCTGAAGAGAATGGAACTCGAATATGTGGACATCTTCTATTCTCACCGGCCCGATCCAGAGACTCCCCTGGAGGAGACCATGATGGCTCTTCACAGTGCTGTACAGCAAGGAAAAGCTCTCTATGTGGGAATCTCTAACTACGATGCCGAGCAAACCAGCCGTGCGGTGGATATACTGGAGAGCCTGGGAACTCCCTGCCTGATCCACCAGCCCCGCTACAATATGTTCGACCGTTGGGTGGAAGACGGACTGCTGGAGGTGCTGGAGAAACGTGGTGTGGGTTGCATCCCATTTAGTCCGCTGGCCCAGGGCCTGCTCACCAACCGTTACCTGGATGGCATCCCCAAGGGTTCAAGGATCGACAGTGAAAGTATTTTCCTGGGGAAGGATAACCTTGATCCGGAGACCATGGTGAAGGTGAAAGCATTGAATCAGCATGCTGAACAGCGTGGCCAAACTCTAGCACAAATGGCCCTTGCCTGGATCCTGGAGAAGAAGCAAATTACTTCGGTACTGATTGGTGCCAGCTCTGTAGCTCAACTGGAAGCCAATGTGGCCACTGTGCATAAACTGGAATTCACCAGGGACGAACTGGCCTACATAGAGAATATCCTGGTCTGAGTCTATTGCTCCTGCATGGGATTGGAGCCTCCTCCTCCCCTTCTGCCTGAGCCCCTGTAAAGCTCAAAACGACTCTCCTCTATGCGGGGTGGCCAGTGATTGTTACTCAGGTCGCAATCAGCAGTTTCCAAATTGGGATCAAGGGTAACACCTGACAGTTTCTTTTCTAAGAGGAATACCTTGGAAGTCTTCAGATTGTCCTGGTTCCAGACTTCAGCAGGGATTCTTTTAATCTCACTGGTCCCGTCGACATACTCAAACTGGATCACCAGGGGCATTACCATACCGCCCACATTGGAAAAATCCAGCTGGTAAACAAATCCCTTCATAGCCCGCCATTTCTTTTCACTTTCGGACATGGATCTTTTGTAACGCATATACGCATCTGTATCCGATTCATTGGGAGCATAGGGATCATAATCATTGTAAAAATCTTTCATGGCAGGATCCCGTTCCACCATGGATTCCTTGGACGCCCGGTTACGCTGCACAGCGATAGCTTCTGGTGTAGCTTCTTCCGCTTTCTTATTCAGGGCCTTCTCTTCGGCAGGATTGCCAGAAGCCAGCTCCATGGCAGTGACCTTATCCAGGGAAATATCTACATGATCGGTTCCATAGAACCACCCTCTCCAGAACCAGTCCAGGTCCACTGCGGAGGCATCCTCCATGGTCCGGAATAAATCCTCCGGGGTGGGATGCTTGAACATCCACCTCTGGGCATACTGCTTAAATGCAAAATCGAAGAGCTCCCTGCCCATAATGGTTTCCCTTAAAATATTCAGACCCGTGGCAGGCTTGTTATAGGCATTATCCATGAATTGCTTTACCAGATCGCCCTGGGTCATGATGGGTGCAATATTCGATTTATCACCTTTCATATAGGGTACAATATCTGCCGGTCTGCCTCTGGGGGAAGGATGATCGTGATCCCATTCCCGCTCGGCAATTCCCTCCAGGAAGGAATTGAGTCCCTCATCCATCCAGGTCCACTGACGTTCATCGGAATTTACGATCATGGGAAAGTAGTTATGCCCCACCTCATGGATAATAACACCGATCATACTCCATTTGGTGCGTTCCGAATAGGTGCCATCGGACTCCGGGCGTCCGCCATTAAAACAAATCATAGGGTACTCCTTGCCAATCTGCTTGGAATGAACCGAATAGGCCACCGGATAGGGATAATCAAAGGTATGTCTTGAATAAACCTTCAGGGTATGCGCCACCACCCTGGTGGAGTACTTCTCCCATAGAGGGTTCCCTTCCTTGGGATATAGAGATGTAGCCAGTACCTTTCGCTCCCCGAATTGAATCCCCATAGCATCCCAGATAAACTTCCTGGAAGAGGCAAAGCCAAAATCCCTTACATTATCTGCATGAAATTTCCAGGTAAGTTTGGATTTTGATTTCCTCTTTTCTACTTTTCTGGCTTCCTCTTCGTTAACTATCATTACCGGTTCATCCAAAGAATTGCTGGCTTTTTCGAAGCGTTCAAGCCTTTCACCGGAAAGCACCTCTTCAGCATTTACAAGCACTCCGGTTGCTCCAACCACATGATCCGACGGAACTGTAATCTCCACATCATAATCCCCAAAGGGAAGTGCAAATTCGGATCTCCCGGTAAACTGATGGTTCTGCCAGCCTTCCAATTCATTGTATACCGCCATTCTGGGGAAAAATTGTGCAATGG
>JAUVIT010000073.1 GCA_030592605.1 Bacteroidota bacterium | reverse complement strand
CTTCCGACGATGTGGTCCTGGAAATGAGCGATCCCACACGAGCCGGAATTCTACTGCCTTCTACAACTGAGAACGAGAACGAAGATACCCTGATGTTGTTAATGCCTATGATGATAAATGCTTAGCGAATGAGGCTGAATCTGAAGAATCCAATTATTTTTTTCGATCTCGAGACCACCGGAATCAATATAGCATCGGATAGAATTGTTGAGATCTCCTATTTAAAGGTAGATCTGAACGGAAATGAAAGCTCCAAAACACTGCGTTTGAATCCCGAAATGCCGATTCCTGAAAAGGTAGTTGCCATTCATGGCATTTCCAATGAGGATGTGAAAGACGCACCCACCTTTAACGAAGTGGCAAAAAGCCTGGCCAGAGATTTTGAAGGATGTGATCTGGGTGGATATAACTCGGTGAGGTTTGATATACCCCTGCTGGCAGAGGAGTTTCTCAGGTCGGGTGTGGACATTGATCTGAAAAGGAGGAAATTTGTAGACGTACAGGTGATCTTTATGAAGAATGAGCCCCGGACCTTATCAGCGGCCTATAAGTTTTTTGTAAACAAGGAGCTAAGCAATGCCCATTCAGCTGAGGCTGATACCATGGCCACCTATGAAGTATTACAGGCGCAGCTGGACCGATATTCCAACCTGGAGAATGACATTGGGAAGCTTGCCGAATTCTCGGCCCACACACGCAATGTGGATTTTGCCGGAAGGATTGTTTATAATGAAGAGGATGTGGAGGTATTCAACTTTGGGAAATACAAAGGCACACCGGTCAGCGAGGTATTGGAAAAAGATCCGGGCTATTATGGTTGGATGATGAAGGGGGATTTTCCTCTATTTACCAAGAAAGTGCTTACCAGCATTAAGCTGAGTTCCATTAAGAAATAGCCCTATGAAGATCATTTGCATCGGGAGGAATTATGTTGCTCATGCCAGGGAGCTGAACAATGAAGTTCCCGACAAGCCTGTTTTCTTTTTGAAACCTGACTCTGCACTTGTTATAGCCAACCGTCCATTTTTCTATCCTGAATTTTCAAATGACGTGCATCACGAACTTGAAGTGGTGATCCGGATCAACAGGCTTGGAAGGAGCATTGAGGAAGGTTTTGCCCACCGTTATTATAATGAGGTCGCCCTTGGCGTTGATTTTACAGCCCGTGACCTGCAGGCGGAGCAGAAAAAGAAAGGTCTGCCCTGGGAAATTGCCAAGGGTTTCGATTACTCGGCACCCATCAGCGAATTCTACCCCCTGGATAAATACGGAGATATTCACAAGCTAAGCTTCAGGCTGGATGTGAATGGAAAGACTGTCCAGGATGGGAATACTTCCCTGATGATCTTTAGTTTTGAGAAGATCATAGCCTATGTAAGCAGGTTTATGACTCTAAAGACCGGGGATCTGATCTATACAGGTACTCCAGCTGGAGTGGGCCCGGTAGCCATCAATGATCGCCTGGAGGCCTACCTGGAAGGGGATAAACTGATGGATTTCCCCGTAAAATAATGTCAGAAGCCAGCTATAAAGTTCATCGAATCGGACTGGTAAATGTAAGCTCCTTCCTGATTTACCGACCAGGCGAGGCAATTCTGGTGGACTGTGGAAACAGCGGTTCGGAAGTAAAAATCCTGGAAGTATTTAAGAAATTGGGACTGGAGCCGGTAATGCTCAAGTTGCTTGTGCTTACTCATTCGCACTTCGATCATGCAGGATCGGCCGGCCGCCTGAAGGAGCTGACCGGCTGCCAGGTAATGGTTCATCGTTCGGAGGCCGCCCGTCTGAAAAAAGGCTATTCACCCATTCCTTCGGGAACCCGGTGGAAGGCAAAGTTACTAGTGACTCTGGGCAGGATCATTGCCAGAAGATTGATGAAGTATCCGGGTGCAGATCCGGATCTCCTGGTGGATGATCTGTTTGATCTGGAGTCTTATGGTTTTCCAGGAAGAGTGATACATGCTCCGGGGCACACCTTTGGATCGATGTTTGTTCTGATGGAGGGAGGAGAACTTATTGCCGGGGATACCCTGTTCGGAGTGGAGAATAAGCAGCACTTCCCGCCCTTTGCAGAGGACCTGCCCGCACTGGTCAGAAGTTGGAAGTATATCCATGACCTACCGGTAAAGACCTTCTACCCGGCACATGGTCGTCACTTCTCCAAGGAAAGCTTTCTGGCCGAATATGAATCTGCTATGAAAAGATACGGGTAAGCTAGTGAAGGAAAGACTCCAGGGTAGAGTACACCTCTTCTTTTTGCTCTTCAGGCATGTTGTTGATCCTGGTCCGGTGCGATCCTCCTTCCTTAAAGAATATTTTTGAATTGCTGTCGCCGATGGAGGTGACCGCAGTAGCTGACCAGGTGTCGTACTCTCCATATATGAAGATGTAGTTTTCGGCTTCCTCGTTTATGTATTGCTGGAGGTCCACTGAGAGTTCATTATTAAATGAAAGGTCCACACTTTCCGGAATGGTAAAGGTGAAGATGGGATTGTCCACATGTTTCAGATATTTTTCAAATATATCCAGATCATATCCATAGTAACCCATCTCTGTAAGCGCCTGGTAGAAAAAGGGCCTGTATTCCACAATAAACTGATCCGAGAAGTAATCGAAACCGGCCACACGATTCATATGTTCGATGACTTCTTCCGCCTGAGCAGCCTTCCCGGGGATTTTTTTCGAAGGAACATATCCCCACTGCCAGTATGCAAATGAGTACTCCAGTACACAATACTCATAAGCTTTTTCCAGGCCACCTACCAATTCATAGCTATACCCTTTCTTATCAGAGAAGG
Source organism: Bacteroidota bacterium (assembly GCA_030592605.1). Classification (GTDB taxonomy): domain Bacteria; phylum Bacteroidota; class Bacteroidia; order Bacteroidales. The sequence continues at coordinate 4,515 of JAUVIT010000073.1, read as the reverse complement.
CAAGGAAGGCATCCAGATATTCCTCCTGATTTTTCAGGGTCATATTCTGAAATCTCTTTACTTTCCTGCGCTCTTTCCGACTTCCCACATGATCGAGAAAGGCATAGATCCGTTCATCCTCCAGTCCAAAGTTAAGCGGGGCCACATAGGGGATCCTTACATCCACATCCTCCGGATAATAAAAACTATGATACATCACTGTTTGTCCTCCTTTACTGATTCCTGTGGAGATCCATTGCCCGGTGTAAAGCTCCTTAAACATGGTGACGATCCGGTGGTGATCCGATGCGGCCTGCCAGGTATCCAGGTAATCCCAATTGAGGCTATCAGGTACGCTTCGGCCAAAGTACCGGTGTTCCACCATTACCTGGTTGCAACGTAGCTCAGCTGTAATTTCAGAGGTGTAGTAGTATTTTGTATCATAACCTGCTGTAATTAAAACCACCGCTTGGCTGGGATCCACATGGGATATATAGACACGCTGCTTAAAAGATTCGCCATCGGGATTGCGATGATCAATGGGCTGCTCAATCATCACCTCCATGATGCGTTCAAAGGTGGACTCGTTTTGCAGGGTCCGGATCACTTTTACATCCTTCCGGTTTAAAAAATCCTCCAGACTAAGAGCCGCCAGGGCCTGTATCGCAACAAAGACCAGTAGGGCCCCTGTAAGGAATATCTTCTTCATATGCACATCAAAAGAAATAGCAGTAATTTGAACGCTGCAAAAATAGTTAATTTTTTATTAATCAGCGATTCAGCCTGTATACCGGATAACGCATATAGGTGGACTCTGACCAGGGAGACCGTTCATATATAAACCTGAGTTGCTGATAGCCATTCGCCGCAAACTCCGGATCTTCTTTTTGTTTTTCTTTAAATTCCTTCTTTAACTGGGGATTATTTTTCAGCAGATCCTCAGCAGTCTCTTCAAAGATGTAAGGGGAGAAATATTCATTTCTGAAAAGTACCTCATCGAAGAAATTCCAGCTGAAGAAGGAGTCATAGCCTTTCGGTTCAAGGGTCTGCACCAGGTATTCGATGGCCTGCTGCCTGCTTGGGATGATCCAGTCGCCAGCGCGTAGTTGAACCTTTTCCTTTACCTCATTGGTCTCCACACCATAGTGCCGGTAGTGTCCGTTGTAGGGCTGATTCACTGTTTCATATTTCTCTATGTAGTAGACTTCTGCCTCCACGGCACTGTCGGTCATTAACTGCTCCATTATCACCCCGTTGAGTTGAAGACGTTCCACCACCTCCCTCCATGCCGAAGGCAGGATGTAATAATCCGGAACCGTGGCACTTATAACAGGTTTAAAATACTTGTAGTAGGGGATTTCCTTTTCCCAGGGATCCTTCCTGTCGAAGTAATAGTTCTGTTGTCCTGTTACCTTGCTTTTTTTCTGTTTCACCGTGTAACCCCTGAAGTTGATCAGGTCCGATCTGGAGGTGTCCAGGGTCCATTGCAGGGTAAAGTCCGTCCGGTTCATCTTTTCCTGCCATGCCTCACTTTTCACTCTGGCTATTTCGCTGCCATAGAGTCCGCTGAAGCGAAGTGTTTCTCTTAACAGGTACCAGGTGGAGAGCACTCTGTCTTCAAAAGATTTGAACATATGTGTCTCCACAGTAAAGGCAAAAGTATTGAAAAGACTCGCATATCCGGAAGTGTATCTGGGGTAGTCTATAAAGGAAATGATACCCTGTTCGGGCGATCGTTTGTAACTCCAGACGTAGGGGCTCATCAGGTAGGGTGATCGGTCCATCCCTTTGAATAGAAAAGGTAAGAGTGTGGAGTCGAGAAACCTGGCCTGGGATGGTTCATGGCGCTGGCTGTGACTGTTGATCAGTGTGATGGTATAGGGATAGTCGGAGCCATTGGAGGTATGTGTATCCACGAAAATATCGGGATCCCAATTCCGCAGCAGGGGGACCAGGGATTGGGTATTTTTCGAATCGAGTTTGATAAAATCGCGATTCAGATCCAGGTTACGGGCATTTCCCCTGAATCCGTGCTCTTTTGGTCCATTCTGGTTGGCTCGATGGTAGGACCCACGGTTGAGGGCTCCCCCCACATTAAAGATGGGGACAATGGCAATGGCAGTATGGTCGAGATAGTGGGCACATGTGTCTTTGCCCGACAAAAGATCGCTGACCAGTTTCAGGCTTGCATCCACACCGCAGGGTTCTCCCGGGTGAATTCCGTTGTTGATAAAGAGAATATTTTTACCCGCTTCGCGGATAAGTTCCGGTGAGAAATGACGGCTCCTGTCAATAACAAAGAGGTGAAGTGGTCTTCCGGCATAGGTCCACCCAACTTCCAGCAGCCTGGCATCTTCATATTGTTCATCCAGCCATTGATACATATCAATGGCTTCCTGCCAGGTGACCGTCTCGTTGTCAGCGTATCTCAACTCCACCTGGCCCCTGACCGGCAGGATGATGATCGTAAGCAGGATGAGTCCTGTAAACAGGAAGCGCATTAGATTCTTAGAGTCGTGCCTGATCCAGTTCATATTCCAGTTTTCTAAAGTAGTCGTTTACTTCGCTGTGGGCCCGGTCCAAAGCAATTTTATCCAAACCATGTTTGCGAATATAGTTAATCACACCCAGAGGACCCGAACTTACCGCATCCACCTGCGAAACAGCCTTGAGCTGTATGTTATACTCTTGAAAAAAGAGCCATAGCTCATCATACTGCTGACGGTACTTTTCAAGCATTCGATCACATAGCCGGCATCCATCCGAGAGATGTTCAAACCTGGTAAGCACATTCGCCAGGATGCGTGTTCCAAGCTCCTCAAGGGGAATGTTACGCTCCAGGTAAATCTCGGTATAGCGGAATATCCCGATGATTCCCAGGGCTTCCAGGTCATCTGCCACGGAAAGGATCCCCAGGATTTCAGGCGCTGTTTCGGGACTGAAGGACTTATACATCTGCAGATCTTTTCTGTCGTGCAGTTCAATGGCCCTTGTGATCTCTTCAAATCGTTCAGGTTTTGTCCTGCCCCTATCCTGGAACCAACTCATGCAGCATTCGCTTCCCAGCCTTCCGTGATCTTCACGCGTCGAAGTTGCCATGCCCAGATCGTGGAAGAATGTAGCAATCAATACTCCTTCCACCAGGGATTGATCGATCCTTGAATTGAAGGTGGCGATTTCACGAAGCAAGGATTTGCTGGGGTTCCAAACCCGCATATGGTGGGTGTGATCGTGAGATGGTAGTGGGCTTTTTTGAAAAACTGCTTCTGCATGGTCATACAGCGCATCCAACCAGGTCTCCTCAGTCCGGTCGATCCATATTTCAAGCGCAGGTTTCAAGCCTTATCAGCTTACCCGGGTCAGTTTCAACATATTGGTCTTTCCATTTTCCAGGATCGGAATGCTACCCACGTGGACCACCAGGTCCCCCTTTTTCAGCATGTTCTGACTGATCAGGTACTCCTCGGTATAATTGATGTAGTCATTAATATGTGTGCACTCTCCAAAGTAGAAGGCTCTTACACCCCAGACCAGTGACAGATCGGTAATCAGATCCTTATTCATGGTAAAGGTTAGAATAGGAGCTTTAGGCCTGTGTGAACTGATTCTGATGGCAGTAAATCCGGAATAGGTAAGGGTAACGATGGCTGCTGCATTAACCTGTTCGGCAAGCTGAACAGCGCTGCGGCATATTGAATCGGCCAGAAAGTTTTTTGCCCCGGAAGGTGAAACATGTCCTTTATTGTATATATACTCCTCGGTTTCTGTTGAGTCGATGATCATTTGCATATTTCGCACGGTTTCAACAGGATATTTGCCTACAGAGGTCTCCCCGCTTAGCATCACTGAATCGGCTCCGTCCAATACCGCGTTGGCTACATCGTTGGCCTCAGCCCTTGTGGGAGTGGGATTGGTGATCATGCTCTCCATCATTTGCGTGTCCACAATAACTGGTTTCGATTTCTTATGACATCTCTTGATGATGTCCTTCTGAATCAGCGGTACCTTATGAAAATCGACCTCCACGCCCAGGTCCCCACGGGCCACCATGACGGCATCGGAAGCACTGATGATGCCATCAATCTCTTCAAGCGCTTCCGGTTTTTCAATCTTTGCAATGATCCTTGCATCACCGGAATTCTCTTCAATAATCTTCCTGAGATCCAGGATATCCTGTTCCTTTCTTACAAAAGAGAGAGCAAGCCAGTCCACCTGGTGTTCCAGCAAAAAGGAGGCATCTTTGATATCTTTCTGGGTCAGACTGGGCTGGGAGATAAGGGTATGTGGCAGGTTCACTCCCTTCTTGCTGGAGAGTGGACCACCAGCAATAACTTTGCATGTAACTGTATCGGTAAGGTTGGATTCGCTCACCTCAAAGATCAACTTTCCATCATCCACAAGGATTCTTTCTCCTACAGAAACATCTGCAGGCAAGCGATCATAGCTCAGGTAGGCTTTTTCAGTGGTGCCGGTGCATGGTATTGTTACAAAGGAAAAATCCTGTCCGTCTTCCAGTTGCACCTTATCGTTTTCCAT
>JAUVIT010000282.1 GCA_030592605.1 Bacteroidota bacterium | reverse complement strand
TCCATGAAGCTGTTCGAACATGGCATCCAGATCTCCGTAAAAGTGGCCCTCCTGGTGAGGATTCTCTCCGTAACGTAATTTCCTGGAAGACTTTTCACTTATTTTCAGAGCGCTCATCTGTTCCCCGTCAAAAAACTTAAAAATCTCAGAATCGTAGTGTGAAGAGACATTAAAAGCCTGTGAGGCAAATGCTTTACGATTTTCCAGATCGGTAAACCCCTTGCCCGATTCAAGAAGTGTGAGGAGAGGATCATATTGTTCCCTGGAGGACACCACCAGAACATCTTTAAAATTCTTGGCAGCAGCTCTTATCAGGGAGATCCCTCCGATATCAATTTTCTCAATAATTTCCTGTTCCGATGCATCCGAACGCACCGTATCTTCAAATGGATAGAGGTCCACAATAACCAGGTCGATTTCCGGAATCTGGTATTCAGTCAGCTGTTCAAGGTCGCCCGATTCTTCTCTTCTGGCCAGGATGCCCCCGAAAACCTTGGGGTGAAGAGTTTTTACCCTGCCTCCAAGGATGGAAGGGTAAGAAGTCAGTTCTTCAACAGGAGTAACAGGGATGCCGAGCTTCTCGATAAAGCTCTGTGTTCCACCTGTGGAGTAAAGGGCAACATCCAATTCATGAAGCTTTTTAACAATAAGATCCAGACCTTCCTTTGAGAAGACAGAAATCAATGCGCTGCCGATTGGTTTATTAGTGGCCATTGGTTTTAATGGATAGTTCTTCCTACTTTTAACTTTCTTTGCAAAAGAAACAGTTTCCGATGACATAAAGAAGTCAAAACGCAACAATTTATAAATGGTTATCATAAGGTTAGTTTGGGAGAGTTTGATCATGGCCATACAGTCGGTTATAGTAAACCGTCTCAGGGCTATGTTATCATTGTTGGGGATCACCATTGGCATCTTTGCCATCATTGCGGTTTTTACTATTGTGGACTCCCTGGAAACCAATATTCGGGAGAGTGTAAACAGTTTGGGAAGCGATGTGATTTATATCGAGAAGTGGCCCTGGGCACCACCCGAAGGTGAAAATGAATACCCCTGGTGGAAGTATATGAACAGACCACTGGCCTCTCTGGATGAATTTGAGTTTATTAAAGAGAAGAGCCGCTATTCCAGGAATGTCTGTTTCCTCTCTGCGGTGGGCCGCAGAATCGAATATAAGAATAGCAATGTGGAGGGAGCTACGGTATTTGGTGTTACGGATGGCTTCCAGGATATTCGTTCGTTTGAAGTGGAAAACGGGAGGTATTTCTCCCCCATTGAATCGAAAGCGGGTCGGAATGTGGTGGTAATAGGAAGCAAAATCTCACAGGATCTTTTCCAGGGCACGAATCCTGTGGGAAAATTTATTGATTTGATGGGCCGGAAGGTGCAGGTGATCGGAGTGTTGGAAAAAGAGGGAAAGGGGACCTTTGATGCCTTTATCCTGGATGAAGTGGTTATTTTACCTTTGGAATACTACCGGGGTTTTATCGATATCAGGAGTGATATGGCCCAACCCCAGATCTGGGTGCAGGCCAAACCCAAGGTAAGCGTGGAGGAACTTACATTTGAAGTTACCCAGATGCTTCGCTCTTACAGGAGACTGCAGCCTTCGGAAGAGGATAATTTTGCCCTGAACCAGACCAGCATAATCAATAACCAGTTAGATCAGCTTTTTGCAGTGCTGAAGATTGCCGGCTTCTTTATTGGTGTTTTCTCTATTATTGTGGGGGGCTTCGGCATAGCCAATATTATGTTTGTTTCGGTTAAGGAACGAACCCATATCATTGGGATCCAGAAGGCCCTTGGGGCAAAGAAATTCTTTATTCTTCTTCAGTTTCTGTTTGAATCAATTATGTTATCGGTAGCTGGTGGAATCATTGGCCTGCTGATTGTATTTATAGGAGCTTCCATAATAAGCATGACAGGGGACTTTACAGTAACCCTGACCATGGATAATATTGTCCTGGGCATCGGAATCTCAAGCCTGATCGGACTGGTCAGCGGTATTTTCCCTGCATGGCAGGGAGCCAGAATGGATCCGGTGGTGGCGATCAATACCTCTTTTTAAGACCCGGTCAGATAAATATACCGTAGAGAATCCTTCCCATCAGGAAATAGATAAATAGCCCCATGATATCATTCATGGTGGTAATAAAGGGACCGGTGGCCAGGGCGGGATCAATTTTCATCCGGTGTAACACCAGTGGGATCAGGGTTCCGAACAGCGCAGCAAAAATAATCACCACAAAGAGGGAGGTACTTACGGTTAAGGTAAGCGCCAGATTGTGACTGAAAAAGTAGTTATAGAGGAAAAGGAGTCCTGACAGGATGAGACCATTCATCAGGGCAACAATCGTTTCTTTTCCCAATTTCCGGTAGGTGCTTTCCAATCCCAGGCTGTTGCTGGCGATACCCTGCACAATGATGGCCGATGACTGGATCCCTACATTTCCTGCCATGGCTGCTATTAAGGGGATAAAAAATGCCATTTCGGGATTGATCTGAATATCCTCTTCAAACCGTCCAATCACAGCTGCTACCACAATTCCTCCCAGAAGCCCTATGATAAGCCATGGGAGCCTTGCGCGGGATAGTCGTGCAGGCGAGTCGGTGGTTTCCACATCGGTTGTAATACCGGATGCCAGCTGGTAATCCCTTTCAGCTTCGTCCCTGATCACATCCACCACATCGTCGATGGTGATCCGGCCCATAAGCCGGCCAATGGAGTCGGTGACCGGCAGGACAATCAGGTCATATTTTTCCATGATCCGGGCTACCTCTTCAGAATCAGTGTCCGTTTGTACACTTCGCACTTCTGCATCATAGATATCCTTGATCCTGGTGGAGGCGCTGGCCAGTAGAAGGGCTTTCAGTGAGAGGATTCCCAGCAATACGTTTTCGTCGCTCACCACATATATATAGTAGATCTCATCCAGGTCCTCGGCCTGCTTGCGCATCTCCCTGATACAGGTGGGCACACCCCAACTCTCGTTTACCCGGATTAACTCCTTGGCCATCAGTCCACCGGCTGAATCCTCGTCGTAGCTGAGCAGGTCAACGATATCACCTGCCTGTTCCACATCGTCGATATGGAGCAACACCTCCTGCTTCTTATCTTCTGCAAGGTCACCAATCACATCGGCGGCATCGTCCGACTCCATATGGTCGATAAACTGACTGGCAATCACATCGGAAGGAAGTGCTTTCAGAAATGATTCGCGCTCGTCCTCTTCCAATTCCACCAGTACATCGGAGGCCTTTTCTGGGTCGAGGAGCAGGATAAGGTATGTAGCATCCTCCAGGGAGAGGTTTTCGTAGATCTCTGCTATATCGGCAGGGTGAAGTTGTTCCAGCATATCAAGGGCTGCACTGTCGTTCCTTGCTTCGATAACAGACCTTAGGTCGTTGATATACTCACGGGTCAGTTTGGTGCTCATAACTCTGCCGTTTGTTGCGATTCAACCCAATTAGTCAGTTCAATAAACTCAGGAACTCCAAGTTGTTCTGGTCTTTTAGACAGGAGTTCGTGATCGCTGTCCAAATTTAACAAAATAGATTTGATTGAGTTCCTGATCATTTTCCGCCGCTGATTAAAGGTGGCCTTAACTACCTTGACAAAGAGTTTTTCATCGCAGGGCAGCGTTAGCGTTTGGTTTCTGCTTAGTCTGATAACACCCGATGTGACCCTGGGAGGAGGGAAAAATGATCCTGGTTTAACCGAAAACAGGTATTCTATTTTATAATAGGCCTGTAAGAG